>JADLGZ010000063.1 GCA_020849075.1 Fimbriimonadaceae bacterium
CAACTGACCGAATCTTGTCACCCAGCGCAATCTTGTCCACAACATCCATGCCGCTGATAACTTGCCCAAACACAGTGTATTGCCCATCGAGGAATGGCGCGTTGTCTAGCATGATGTAGAACTGGCTATCGCCAGTGTTCTTGTTGGAACTGAGCCTTGCCAAGCCAACTGCCCCACGAACATGCTTGAGATCATTAGCCTCGTAGGGCACCTTGGTTCCGCTAGACCAAGACCCCAGAGAAGGATCGTCCATGGGCTTGGATCGCGAATTGGGATCGCCGCATTGCACCAGGAAAGGCTTGGGTTGGCGAACAACCTTAAAGAACCTCTGTCCATCGTAAAACTGGCCCGATGCCAAGTTCTTGATACGCGCTGTAGCTTGAGGGGCCTTTCCTTCTTCTAGCCGGATCACTACGTCACCCTTACCTTCAATGGTGATGCGCAACCCTACCTGACCCCTAGAGAGGCCAGCGGCTTGCGGTTCGGGTGCGAACCCTAGCAAGGGAACGGTAGCCACGACCAGCACAGGAAGCAATCGCATATTCACTTCTATGATAGAACGTTTCTCTCGCTATTGGCGTAACGGACGGCCCATTCCATCCGTCCTCGGCGAACCACAAAGCATCAGAATCCCATCAATGAACGACCACAGCGAGCCGATTCCAAAGCAAGGGCTCAAGATCAACTGGGTGATGCCCATGCCTACATAACCCAGGTACATGCGCCCAATCCCCAAGGGGAGGACGATCTGTAAGACCCCTGCCACGACGCGGCTACGGTCACTGTACGGCACCATCGTCATCGTCGGATCAACGGCGAAGGTCTGAGGGGCCCGGTGTGGGATGGCGGGCGGAATTGTCGGTCCAGAGGGTATCGCGGGCATTGCCGCTATCGCAAACAGGTCTTTGAACTCAGCCGTATCGATCGCCCGTAGCCATTGGGGCATCGGGCTCTTCCATACATGCGTCTCTGCCAAGATCACTCCCTCTTTGATGAGGTCACGAACCTGCGCTTCGCTCAGGGGCCCCAGCTGACCAAACTGCCCGATATAGTGCCAATCAAACTTTTCCAATTCCTTCCTATACGTGAACGTTAACCACGGGATGCAACCTTAGGTCCTTGAGCAACTTCATTCAAACCCTTTGTGCACCATGAAGGACTTTGCTAGGCCCTTCCAGCGTTCAGTGAGCAGCGTGGCTCCGGGGAAAAGGGTCTTCATCTCTCCCCTCGTCAGTAAGCGAATCTCCTCAACTTCCTTTCTGGCCCTAGCCAAATCTGGCACGGGGCCCACAAATCCTACCTGTCGGCGGCGGATCATAGAGACTCGCAGACCCTTCGGCAAGAACTGCCACAGCGGAAAGAGGAAGTGGGGTTCGATGGGGAAATACCGATTTGGGGTCTGGACAAAGTAGCGTTGGCCAATGCGCTGCACTTCAGCCGCCATTTTCGCTTGGTTCTCCCAAGTAAATAGGTGTTCAATAACAGAGTTGGAATAGACAATGTCAAAGGAATTATCCGCGTACTCGGGCATCGCTGTCGCGTCACCTTGGACGTTCTCTACAAAAGGCAGATTGCTCGGCCGCACGCTAAGATTGGCGCAGACGATGTGAACGCCTGGAACATCAAACCCTAGTTTCTCCCAGTAGGCAGGCTCCCCACCCACATCGAGGATTCGGCAGGGCTTGGGCACCGTTTCCAGAAGGTCCAGAAAGATCTGGAGTCGCCTTAGCCGCATTGAGCGGCCTATCGAGCCTTCACCTTGGTAGTAGACCTTGTCTTTGAGCGACATACTGGTTATTCGGCTCGCGAGAGCTTGACCACCATGTCCGGGCCGTTCAAAACTACATAAATTTCGCCCGTAAGGGGATGAACTTGTACATCCCGAACTCGCCCCATTGCCCACAACAGTTCTTCTTGATCCACATATTTCCCGTCCTTTACGCGAATACGGCGAACCGTTTGACCGGCTAGCCCGCCCGCCACCAAGTCACCTCGCCATTGGGGGAAGGCACCACCCCGCACGACATCCAGACCGCAGGAGGCAATCACCGGGAGCCACCGCATTTCCGGCTGGACAAACTTCTGCCCTGCTTTGGGCCAAGGGGTCGCCAGGGGAGAATCGTTGTAATTGATGCTGAACGAAACGAGCGGCCATCCGTAGTTACCAGCCTTGGTGATCTTATTGAGTTCGTCGCCTCCTCTCGGCCCCTGCTCAGTCTCCCAAAGGGTGCCATCGAGCCCAAAGACTAGACCCTGAGGATTGCGGTGCCCGTAAGACCAAATAGCCTTGACCGCTCCCTCTTGATTGACGAAGGGATTGTCGCTTGGCACCGAGCCGTCTTCATTCAATCGGAGGATCTTGCCATTGGTTCTCGACAGGTCCTGAGATAAGTTGCCTTGACCCCGCTCACCGTAGCAGACAAAAATATGGCCCTTCCCATCAAATACAGTTCGGTTGCCAAAGTGAGCTCCTCCGCTGGAGTACATACTCTGGGGAGCCTGGTATATCGTCTCTTGTTGAGTCCATTGGGCGTCCTGTCCTTCCCACTTCAGCTTGCCTCGAACAATCTTTGTGAAGCCCGTATTTGGTTTCGCACCTTGGTCGGCGAAGCTCAGGTAAATCCATCCATTCTCTCGATACTTCGGGTGAACCGCAATGTCCAATAGACCCCCTTGGCCATTACTCCACACCGCAGACAGACCATTTACTTTGCCGACCACCTGGTTTTCTCGGGCAACAACCATGGTGCCGGGGCGATTGGCGATCAGGGAGCGACCATCGGGGAGCCAATCAATGCTCCATGGGATATCCAGTCCGCTTCCCTTCGGAATCACTGTCGTAATCTTATAGCGGTGTCCTTGGGCTTGGTAGACGCCGTCCTTCGCTTTTGGACCGCCACTCTCTCGTCGTAAGGCATCGTATTGCAGTTCGCGGATATGGACAACAAGGCCCCAAATCTGCTCATCGCTCAGAGTTTCACCGAAAGCTTCCATGCCCATATCGGAGACACCTTTCTTAATGGCATCAAAGAAGGGCTTGTCATTCTTCTGATCAAACTTTGCCCAAGTGTTCAGGCTCCTGGTGCCGCCACCCCCACCTTGGGCGCGATCGCCATGGCACTTAGCGCATGTTCGGTCATAGATTCCAGAAATACTGCTCCCTTGAGCAAACGCAACTAGCTCCGACTTATCCTTTGCGGGCTTTACTACATGGGGTTGTTCGTGGGGGACGGCGACGCAACCCACGACCACGGAGGTCAATGCACCTAACCATTTGAGCATGCGATATTTTAGCCAGTCCAAACCCTAAAAAAGTAAATGGAGAGAAGTCAGTTCCCCGAACTCCCCTCCATTACTTCAATTGTGGTGACGGTTAGTCGTCCATGCCGCCGAAGTTGGCAATGACGACATCAATATCCGCCGCATCCACTTCGCCAGAAACGTCCACGTCTTCGTTTTGATCGTTCATCTGCCCAAAGGCAGCAATCACCGCATCAATGTCCGCCGCGTCTACTTCGGCGCTACCGTCAACGTCGCCGTTCTGAACATTCACCGTGCCGACGTTTTGGCTAGATCCGGTCAGAGAAACAAGGGTGTTTCGTTTCAGGAACGAAGAACCGTCCCACGAAATCGTAGCGGCTCCCGTAACGGCGGGCGGCATGCTGATGTCAAACGACGAATTGGGCGTGGTTGCGACGACCGAACCGCTCGCAACCGTCAGCGTGCCCTGCTTAACTTCGTAGCTGATATTTCGGGCAAAAGCAAACGTGCCAGATGTGTCATTGAGAGCAAGCGTACCGGTCAGGTGCTGATTCTCAGCCCCACTCACAACGCGGATATTGTCCACGATCATGCTGTTGAGCCCATCAGGATCAGCCGCGCTCCCGTTGTTTGAGTCCATCATTCCCACCAGTAGGTTTGGTGTTGAAGATACCGTGCAGAACGAAAGGTCTACGGTTCCAATGAGAGTGCCGTCAATGAAGAACGTTAAAGTGTTCTCGTTCTTGACCATCTTCCACTCACGCCACTGGAATCCCGTCGAACCAGGGTTCGTGGTGCCGGTCTGGGATGGGTAGTTGTCGGCAAGCGCGGCCGGAATGTTAATCGTTGGGAAGGCGGTTGACCAGTAGGAATTGGAGGCATTTAAGTTGCCTACTTCGTCCGCCGTCGGATACACGCCTGCAACGTAGTTGGAACCATTAAATGCCCCGTAGTAGAGGCCGTTGGCGACCGTGAATCGGTTGTCATTGGCATGGATACGCCAGTCCACCGACGATCCACCATCTAAGGTAGTGGACATAAAGACGCTATCCCGGGTAACCGTGTTGTTCTGGTGAGTTTGAGCCACCGTTCCAGCCGTCCCCCAGCCCATCGAGGCCAACTGAGTTGTTCCGCTCGCACCAGCCGGGCCGGGGCCGTAGTAATTCAGCCACACATCTGCGGTCAAAACAAAGTTGCCGGTGAACGCTTGCCCAATTGGAGAAGCGCTCAACCCACTGATGAGACCGGCCGAAATATTGGTCCGCATGCGCAGTCCTTTTGTAGTGCCACCCACTGAGTGAGGAGCACTAGGGATCTTAAAGCCTAGGGCCGCCCCATTATCATTGAAGTAGTCCCACGAGAATGTGGCTTCGTGGTTGGCGGAGTTCGCATCCGAGTAAAGGGTGATCCAACTCGCCGACGTATCGGTATCAAAATCTTCGAAGAAATCAGCTTGGGCTACCGTTACAAGCCCGGTGACAGCGCCGAGCGCCAAAAGTGTACTTGCTCTCATCTTGCTTTACCTTGCGCCTCAATGAGCGCACCTACATTCTATAGTATGTCAGCGCCCGTTTGTCTGGTAAGAATACGGGCTTTCGAACTGAAAGAATACGGGCAGGCGATGGGCCTGCCCGTATTCATGGACTTTCGTTCCCTTACTTTCGTCGGCGCCGCAACATGGCACCCACACCCAAGGCAAGGGCGGCCATCGTGGCTGGCTCCGGCACGGCCTGAACGCGAACATTGTCCACGATCATCGAGTTGAGGCCATTAGGATCAGAGGTCGAGAAGCCCCCGTTTGTATCGCCCATGCCAATGAGGATATTTTGGGCGGCCGCCGTGGTAACCGTGGTCAAATCTACGGTCGCAATGAGCAATCCGTCAATGGAGTAAGAAAGGCTATTGCCGCTCCTCTCCACCCGCCAACTTCGCCAAGCAAACGCCGTTTCACCCGCCTCAGTCGAACCGGTTTGGCCCGGGAACAAGGAAACTTGGGCAGCAGGGGCACTTTGAGACGGAAATGCTGCTTGATAGTAGGCATTGCTGTTATTGAGGGCGCCGCCGGGAGCCGCATAGACGGCGTTGCCCGACGCATAACTGGTCAAGCCAGCAGGATTGTTTGAATATGCTCGATAATCACTAGCCGACCCACCATCCAGAGTGGTAGCGAAGAAGACGCTATCTCTCTGCGAGGCAGAATTACCAGCCCATTGCGCATTCGTTGATCCTGTACCCCAACCCATGTATGCAAGTTGAGTCGTGCCACTACCACCCGGTCCGACTGGACCTAGGTAGTTGAGCCACACATCGGCAGTAAAGACAAAGTCAGTCGTAAATGACTGGAGTAGCGGTGAAACGCTCAGCGCGCTGAAAGCACCGGCGGTTCCTCCGGGTACCGGGCCAATGTTTGACTGAAGCCGCAGACCCTTGGTTGTGCCACCCGAGCCATTCGCGCTACCAATGCCCAACGTTGAGTAGTCAAAGCTGAATGTCGCGATGTTGTTCGGGTCATTGCCACCCGCCTTCAGCACCGTCCAGCTTGCCGAGGTGTCGGTGTCAAAGTCATCAAAGAAGATGGCCGATGCAGAGGGGGCAATCGCGCAAAGCGCCGTCAGAAGTAGTAATCCTCGAATCATTTTGAAATCCAATAACGCCATGTAGGCGTATGCCCTTAGTGTATAAGAGATTCCCCCGTTCTGGGCCCGTAGGATTACGGGGTTTAGCTCTACATTTTTCCGAGGCCGGCCGGAGCTTTTGTCCGACCCATGAGGCCCGCGAGCGCAATAAGGGTGATCAGGAAGGGCAAAGACTTCCAGAACGCAGCGGGCAATTGATAACCTAGGATCGGAGATCCTTGAAACTGAATCTGGGCGGCCTCAAACGCCGCAAATGCCAAGCAGGCTACCGCCACTGACACCGGTCGCCATCCACCGAGAATGAGGGCCGCCAACGCAATGAACCCCCGACCCGCGGTCAGATTGTCTCCAAACCCTCCCGAGTTCGTCACAACAAGGGCGCCGCTCAGGCCGCACAGGATCCCCGCGAACACAAGGGCCCACAATCGGACCTGAACGGGTTCAATACCGGTCGTCCGTGCCTTGTCCGGGTCCTCCCCGATCGCCAATAGCCTTAGCCCCGCCCGCATTCGATTGAATATGAACCAACTGGCTGCGAGGGCAATCAGGGCACACCAGAAGTAGACCGGTATCGGCAGGAACTGGTCGGGGACCTCGGGTTTGATGAAGCTCAGGGCAATAAAGTTCGTGGCTCCGTAGGCAAACAGGTTAATCCCCATACCGCTGACGATGTGATCGAGCCGATAGAACTGGGTGAGCGCCCAATGGGCAACCCCTAGGAGGCACGCCGATACCAAACCGGCGATCAAGCCTATTATTGGGGAGCCCGAAGTTCCACCAACTAGGGCGGTCACGCAGGCGGACATCAACATCATCCCTTCTAAGGCAATATTGACAATCCCTGACCGCTCGCTAAACATGCCGCCCAAGGCCGCCAAGCCAAGGATCGCGGCAAACATGAGCCAGTTCGTAATGAAGCTCATGTCAACCATTGGCGTGCCCCACTTTCCCATATCGGATGGCTGAGAACAAGACAACGAGCAGCGACAAGATTAGAGTCGCGATACCTGGAGGGACATGCAAGGTCTGTACGGCGAGCGATCCTTGTTGCAGAAGGCTGTAGGCGAATGCACTCGGAATGATCCCGATTGGATTCCCGCCCGCGAGGATCGCAACCCCCAGCGCGTCAAAGCCATATCCGGTACTGAATCCCATATAGAACCGGCCCTCAAAGGCAACGGCTTGTAAACCGCCGCCAAACCCAGCAATCGCGCCCGATGCCAGAAGCGCCGCAAACGTCGTCCGCTTCACATCAATGCCGGCAAACGAGCCCGCCGTCGGGTTCGCGCCCACAACGCTCAGTTCATAGCCCGCAACCGTCTTGCGTAACCACCAGCCAAAGGCAACTACGAACCCAAAGGCAAGGATTAGGGCCCAATTGACCGTGATCGGTCCGACCGGAACTCCGCCCAGCATGTCTTGCGGACCCAGGGTTCGTGTCGTCGGAAAGCCGGCGTCGGGATCCATGATTGGACCGGCGACGAGATGGTTGGAGAGCTGAAACGCAATCATATTGAGCATGATCGTGCTAATGACCTCATGACCACCGCGGTAGGCCCGAATCCAAGCGGCGGGCAAGGCCCAAGCCGCTCCCACGACCATTCCAGCTACGGCACCGAGGAGTACACCCCCTATGCCACCAACCTGCAACGCAACCACCGTTCCCGTCATCCCCCCCATGAGGAACTGTCCCTCAACGCCAATATTGAAGAGACCCGCCCTGAGAGCCCAGAACACGGCCACCCCCAGAATCATGTAGGGGCAGAACCGCTTCAGCGTATCGGCAAAGGCCGTCGGCGATCGGAAGCTATCCGTTAGGAGGGTCGTTAAGACCTGAGCTGGATTTGCGCCGGAGGTGATCAGGGCAATCAGTACTATGACAATGCAGGTAAGGGCAAGGATCCCTAACCGAACACTAGGAGAAAGGGGCCTCATATCGCACCAACCATGAGTTGCCCAATCTCGGCCCGTTCCTTTTGGTGTGGCGCAGAGACCACACCTCCATTGATGACGAGAATCCGGTCGCAAAACTCAAGGAGCTCATCGAGATCGAAACTAACGATGAGCGCGCCAGCGCCTTGCGAACAAGCATCTCGAAGACCCTGATATACCGCCCTCGTCGCGTCAATATCGAGGCCCCTAGCAGGCTGGAATGCCAGCACCAGCGATGGGTTCTCACCGAGGGCCCTCGCAGCGATAAATCGCTGTTGGTTTCCTCCGCTTAAACTACCAATCGCCTGATCGGTTGATGTGCATTTCGTATTGAACTTCGCGATGAACTGTTGAGCCCTATCCGCCTTGGTCGCCTCATTTATGCCTACTCCGACCCTAAACGAAGGGAGCCTTTGGAAACCCAATACCGCATTATCCGCCAAAGACCAATCCTCGACCAGGGCCTCAGCGAGCCGATCTTCGGCGATAATACGAACCCCGGCAGCAAGTCTTTCCCGAGTCGTTTGGCCCGAAAGGTCTTCCCCATTCAGGTTTGCCAAACCCGTGAATCCCCGGGTCCCCATTAGGGCATGAAAGAGCTCCTTTTGTCCATTGCCGTCCACCCCCGCAAGTCCCACCAGCTCACCCTTACGCACTTGAAATGTGGCGGACTTGACGGCATCATTGCCCCGGTCCCCTCGCACAACCAGGTTCTGGACATTCAAAGCCGTCTCGCCTTGCGGCAACTCACGCGCTTCGAAGGCGGTCAGGGCATGCCCGACTATGAGTTCGGCAAGTTGGGCCCTCGTCACATCCCGAACTTCCTTGGCATCAATCAGCTTGCCGCCTCGAAGGACCGTGACCCGCTGGCAGTACTCCGTAACTTCGGGCAAGCGATGCGTGACCAAGATGACCGTAGCACCCTGGCTCGCTAGCTTTCGCAGGCTCACAAATAACGCATCCGCATCGCGAGGTGAGAGCATCGCGGTCGGTTCATCCAAGATCATGATCTCAGCATTCCGCCAAAGGAGCTTTAGTATCTCCAGCTTCTGCGCTCCGGCCGGCCCTAGAGACTCAGCCCTAGAATGCCAGTCAAAAGTGAAACCCATTTGCTCGGCAAGCTCGTTGGCGCGATCCTCGCATTGACGGAGATTCATGACGGCTCCTGGCTCGGCACCCAGCATAAGGTTTTGGAGGCAAGTCAGTTCAGGAATGATTGCGTAATGCTGGCTAACCATCCCGATCCGGTCAGCGATCGCCTCACGACTGGAACGATAGTGACGCTCTTGTCCGTGAACTATGACTCGCCCCTCGGACGGGGAAAGGGCGCCGTACAATATGCGCATCAAGGTCGTCTTGCCCGCACCGTTCTCGCCCACAACGGCATGGAGATCCCCCTTTCGAACGTGCAGGCTAACATTATCCAGCGCCACAAAATCCCCACAGCGCTGGGCAATCCCCTCCAAAGCCACGATGCTCATGAGTATTAACTGCGAATCAAGACGTCGAAGAGCGCCGCGGTGGTGTCCTCGCCCCTACCCTCATTTTGCAAGGTTGCGAGCAAACTGTCCACTAGGTCGGTCCCCGGAAGGTCCGCACCGATGGACATAGCGGCTTCCTTGGCGTAGCCAAAGTCCTTACGTTGATTCTTTACACTGAAGCCGGGTGTCCAGTCTCGATTCAGAATCATCGGACCGTAATTCTCGAAAGCCCAACTGGCGGCGGCTCCGCCGCCGATGAGTTCCCGGGCCTGTGCAATATCCAATCCGGCCTTCTCAGCAAAGGACAAACATTCGCAAAGCGCGAGGAGCGCACCACCCACGGCAATCTGATTGGCCATCTTCATCATCTGGCCCATTCCGGGCCCTCCAACCCGTTCAATCCGCTTGCCATAGGCTTCCAGGATGGGCCGTACTCGCTTGATGTCCGGCTCATCGCCACCGCAAAAGATAGTAAGGGTGCCATTCTTTGCGCCCATACTCCCCCCCGTTATGGGGGCGTCCACGAAAGCGATGTCCTTGGATTTGAGTTCCTCATAGAAGCCCTGAGCTGCTTTTGGGGCGATAGTGGAATGGTCAACGATCACCCTAATCTTCGTTGTCAGACCGGTCAGTCCCGTCAGGACCTCGGCAACATCCTCACTTCGGTTCACGCACAGGATCACCACGTCGCATGATCGCGACAGATCTTCTAAAGTCTCGGCCTGCGAAGCGCCTTCGACGGTCTTCCCTGGTGTGCGATTCCAAACCATGACCTCATGGCCCGCCCTCACCAAATGCCCCGCCATCGGTTGGCCCATTGTTCCAAGGCCAACGAAACCAATCACCGGATCATCCCCTTAGCCCGTTGTAGCCGGCTCAACATCCGGGCTGGGCCGAGGACTTCCATCAGTTCAAAGAGACCCGGGCCAGCCGTCTTGCCAGTCAGGGCAACGCGCGCTGGATGGACAGCAGGGCCAAGCTTTTCCAATCCCTCCTGATCAACAAACTGTTGAACAAGCGCGCGGCATTCCTCTAGGGAAATCGAACTCCGGCCGTCCAATCCCGCTATCAAGTGGTTGAACAGAGCCTCCACATGCCCTTGACCAACGAACCACTTCTCAACAGCCTTCTCATCAAATGTGACCTCATCCACGAAGAAGAATGCGCAGGCCGGACCGAACTCGGCCAAGGTCGTGACCCGCTCCTGCTCTAAGGGCAAGACCCGGCCCACATATGCAGGGTTAGACTCAAAAGCTGATTTCAATAGGGCAAGGCCCTCGACTGCCAACGGATCGCCATGATCCTCCGATCCAAAGTAAGCCGCTACTTCTGAATTTGTAACGTAACCCGATACCTCACTGATCAATTGCTCTGGCGTTAGGGCGCGGATATAGTTCCCGTTCATCCACTTGAGCTTGTCCGCATCAAAAACTCCCGGCGAAGGTTGCAACCCTTCAAGCTTGAAGCAGGAAGCGATCTCCTCCATGCTCATGATCTCACGATCTCCGCCTGGCGACCATCCGATCAGCGTGATAAAGTTTGCAAGGGCCCCCGGCAGATACCCCGCGGCCCGGTAGTCCAGCATTTTCGTGTCACCGTGTCGCTTACTCAGCTTCGCGCCATCCTTACCCTTGATCACCGGTACATGGACAAATACGGGCGGTTCCCAGCCAAATGCTTCGAAGAGCCATACATGCTTCGGTGCACTGCTGATCCATTCCTCACCCCGGATAACATGAGTCGTACCCATCAGGTGATCATCCACCATGGCCGCAAAGTGATAGGTCGGCATTCCATCAGCCTTGATCAGAACCGGATCGTCCACAAGATCACTCTCAAACTCAACGCGACCTCGGATCGCATCGTTGACTACGAGCATCTTGCCCCGCGGCATCCGTAGCCGGATAACCGGCTTCTTGCCCGAGGCCTCCGCTTCGCCTACCAAAGCCGGAGTCGCATCGCGCCACGCACCGCCGAAGTATCCAAAGGGCTTCTTGTTGATCTGCTGGTACTGGCGCATTTCGTCCAGCTCCTCCGGCGTATCAAACGCCTTGTAGGCATTACCAGAGTTCAGCAACTCATCAATGTACGGTTGGTAGATGCCCTGCTCCTGTCGCTCGCTTTGCTTATAAGGAGCAAATGGGCCACCCTTATCGGGGCCTTCCTGCCACTCAATGCCGGCCCATCGTATGCTTTCCAGTATTTCCTGCTCAACTCCCGGAACCGTCCTTGCTCTGTCGGTATCTTCAATTCGAACGAACATCACACCATCGTGGTGGCGAGCGAAGAAGTGGCAAAAGAGAGCGGTACGAATATTCCCTACATGGGGACTACCGGTAGGACTTGGAGCATAGCGGACGCGAACGGACATGCGCCAGAGAGGATACCGGCTACTTCTTTGGCGCGGGAGATAAGGGGGGATACCAATTCAAGAAAGGACCGCTTGGCCGATAGTTTGGTGGAGCTAGAAGAACAACATCAAGGGCCACTGGGGCCACGATTGGCGAAGGACACTTCACATCAACCGTCAACTGCTGCG
>JADLGZ010000064.1 GCA_020849075.1 Fimbriimonadaceae bacterium
CTTCCGTCATCACGGTTGCGTGGATACAGACTTCTCGGAACGGAATGTCTCCAACGAGATCAATACCCATCATGATCATTCGCGCCACCCAGAGATAGATAATGTTTCGATCCGTAACTAGGACATCAGTAGGGTAGCGAGCTTGATCAAGGTGCCCTGGCCAGCCTTGGGTTGCAAACGGCCATAAGCCGCTACTGAACCAAGTGTCCAAAACATCATCATCCTGACGGACGATCTTTTGATCACCAGCTTGCATTTGTGCATCCTCTTTGCTTAAAGCTGCAAAAGCCTGACCTGATTCCGTGTAATAGACTGGAATCCTGTGACCCCACCACAACTGGCGGCTAATGCACCAATCGCGGATCCCCGCCATCCAATCTAGATACACTTTGGTATAGCGTTCCGGCGTAAACTTGATCTTGCCCGCTTGTACGGCCTCAATGCCCAAATTGGCCAGCTCAGTCTGTCGAACAAACCATTGTTCGCTAAGAAGTGGCTCCACAACTTCACCGCTACGCTCACTGATTAGAATCGGTATCTGGTGGTCCTCAACTGATACCAAGAACCCCTGCTCCTCAAGGTCGGAAACTATCGCTTTTCGAGCCGCATTACGATCGAGGCCGCGGTACTTGCACTCAATACTCACCTTTGCGCGCTCATCGAGAACAAGCGGCATATCCAGTTCATGCCGCACCCCAACTTCATAATCGTTCGGGTCATGTGCGGGAGTAATTTTGACTGCTCCAGTTCCAAACTCTGGATCCGGATAAGGGTCGGCGATCAAGGGAATCTCTCGACCGACTAGTGGCAGCAAAAGGACCTTACCAATCAAGCCCTCATATCGTTTATCTGACGGATTTACGGCAACGGCAACATCGCCAAGCATAGTCTCTGGACGTGTTGTTGCCACCGTAACACCCCCTGTTCCATCTTTGAACGGATAACGCACATGATAGAGCTTCCCGCCTATTGTCTTCCGTTCTGTTTCAATATCCGACACACTTGTCTGGAGCACTGGATCCCAGTTGACGACTCGCTTCCCTCGATAGATTAAGCCACGGTTGAACCACTCAATGAAGACTTTCAGGACTGCATTGGCATAGTCGTCTCCCAGGGTGAAACAGAGCCGTGACCAATCAAAGGCGCAACCAAGCGATCGAAACTGCTGAATGATCGTGTCACCACTTATCTGACGCCACTCCCACACCTTCTCCACAAACTTATCCCGCCCCAGGTCCGAGGGAGAGATGCCCTGTTGTTTGAGCTGTTTGCTTACGACACTTTGCGTCGCGATGCCCGCGTGATCTTGACCAGGGATAATTAGAACATTGAAGCCGCGCAGACGCTTATATCGTCCAATTACATCCTGAATCGGATAGCAGAGACTGTGGCCCATATGTAGTGAGCCCGTGATGTTTGGGGGCGGTATTGTGATCGTGAAGAGCGGCTTTCGCTCGTCCTCCGAATGTTGAAATAGGCCGGCCGATTCCCAAGCTTGGTACCACTTAGATTCAACCTGCGAGGCGTCATACTTGCTCGACAGTTCCATGGATCACAGCACTTCCTGTTTTGAAGCTGCTTCAGTGTACCTGTTCCACGTGGAACATCAGGCTGGAGGCCCTTCGGCGAATAGGTTTCGAATGACCTCGTCAATGGAAACATCTTCGATGGAGATGTCCACTACAGGAAGGTTGGCGAGGACCGCAGCGGTTACTTGGGAGATCTCACTTCGATTCACACCGATGACAACACTTTGATCGTCGGTGTTGTGGAGTTCTCCATACCTGCCAAGGTCCTCTGCAGGCACCTCATCGGAGAGGTGGAGCCGAAGCATGCGCTTGTCACTGTACCGGCGCATGAGGGAGCCAAGCGTTCCATCAAAGATGATGGTGCCATGGTCAATGACGATAACCCGGTCGCAAAGCTCTTGGACATCTTGCATATAATGGCTGGTCAAGATCATAGTTGAGCCTTCAGCCTGGTTCATTTCCTTCAGGAAGTCGCGGATGCGCTTCTGGGAAATGAGATCAAGGCCGATTGTGGGCTCATCAAGAAAGATCACCTTCGGCCCGTATAGGAGAGCGGCAACAAGTTCACACTTCATTCGCTCGCCAAGAGACATCTTCCTCACCTGAGTGTTGACCTTGTCCGAAATCTGCAGATCGGACAGGAGGCGGTCGAGCCTTCTATCAAAGTCCGCCTTTGGTACGCCATACAGCTCACGTAGGACGACAAATGAGTCCCAAGCAGGCAGGTCCCACCAGAGCTGGTTCTTATTGCCCATAACGAGAGCAATCTGCCGGAGGAGTTCTGGCTTGCGATCAAAGGGCCGATAACCGAGAACGTGAGCTTCGCCTGAGGTTGGATGGAGTATCCCTGTCAGCATCTTCAAGGTCGTCGTCTTCCCGGCGCCATTGGGGCCTAGAAAGCCTACAAGCTCACCTGGTGCGATATCAAATGACACCTCCTTCACTGCTTCCGTGTGCGACTTCTGGCGGCTGATCAGGGCTCGGAGCGAACCAGCGATTCCGGGCTGCTTTTGGACCGATGAGAAGGTCTTACTCAGACCCTTCACCGAGATCACTCGATCGCTCATAGGCCGCAAGGATACCTAGCGGTAAAAGAGAATGAGAGCAGCAATGGGCAGTGCGGGGAGTAGGATAGAATCAAGCCGATCCAGCAGGCCGCCGTGACCGGGCATTATCCAGCCGCTATCCTTGGCATCGAATACGCGCTTGATCGCGCTCTCTAGTAGGTCGCCATACTGCCCCAGAACCCCCCCAACTAACCCGATAAGAATGCCCTGGCGCCAATTGAGTCCAATCGATGGCGCAAGGGCATAAGAAGCCGCGACGCAACCGCTCAAGTTTGCCGCCGCTCCCTCCCAAGTTTTCTTCGGTGAGACCGTTGACCATAGTGGTCGCCGGCCGATGCGCTTCCCCACAAGGATCGCAAGCGTGTCGCCCACCCATATAGGCACGAGCGCCATCAATAGTGGATTGGGCCACCATAGGGCCAAGCGCGTCTTTGGCACGGAATAGTGCAAGAGCAGTAACCCCAATACCGGAGCCATGATCCAAACGAGCCCAGGCACGATAATTCTCCGCTTCTCTCCCCTCGTTAGCTCTGCCCATATCCAGAGGAGAGCGAGGATAAGCACGGCTCCGAGAACCCAGACGATTCGCTCTCGGTGGTCCTTGTAGAGGCCCTGCAAGCCCCACGCTGTCGCGGCAAAGAAGGAGGCACATAGGTAGGGGATCCAAGTCCGACGAGCGTAGACGATCCACGCTAGCTCATCACATGCTAAAAAAATACACGCAATACTAAGCACGAAAATGGGTAGCGAATTCGTGGCAAAGACCAAGGCCAGAACAATCGGGGCGGCAACCAGGGCGGTGATAATCCGTTGCTTCATGGCTGACAGGCATAGTATGCCCGACTCAACCAACCGGACACGCTACTACCCACGAAGGCTGGCGTTCTAGTTGACGGTGATCGTGGCACTCGATGTCGTGTAAGGCTTCTTGAGTCCGTAAATGTCGGAAATCGTCACGCTTACACTGTAAGTTCCCGGCTTTCGGAAACGGTAGGCAATATTCTGTCCCTCAAATGTGAACTCCGGTTCGCTTGCACTCTTAATTTTCCAGGTGTATTTGAGAATGCTTGCACCAGCCTGTCCCGTAGCCGAGAGGTTTACTGCTGAACCGCTACCGATATTCATATCGCCGACAAGAAGCTCACCATAAATGGGGGTTGCATCATTTAGGATTCTAACTTCACCAATGTAGACCGAGCCGGGGGCATTCGCCGACACGGCGATTGCACTAACCTGCTGATTGGTGCGTTCAAATCCAGAGATGGCTCGAAGGGGAGTTCCAACCCTAATCCAGCCCTTATCGTTGGCGCTACTAGTTGAAAGGGACAGATAGGCCTCGCTCTTCTTGCCGTCACTGGTCGAAATGATGATGCGGAGCTGGTCAATAGCCCCCGGCGCAACGGTTGCGGTAGCCTGAGCTCCTCCACCGCCGCCAGCCGATGATCGGCCACCTCCTTCTCTACCATCCCCGCCCACTGGGCTAGCTCCTCCTCCGCCCATTGTAGTGCTAGAACTTGCAACATGTACAGCAAGAATGAGTAAGTTGTTGGGGTCTTGGAAGGCGCTGGAGAGGCTCACGGGGTTGGCGTAGGACATGATTCCCCCCTGGAAGAAGTTGCGCGTGGAAACTCGAATGCTGGTCGTTCCCTCATATGCCGCCTCGTCGGTCTCGGCAATCGTCCCACTTCCCCAGCCTGTGAGCGTGATGCCTTGATCCTTCACCGTTCGACTTGGTGAATAAATGCTGGCTGGAGCTTGAGCTAGCGCATAAGCGACCAAGCCAAGAAAGGACAACGTGAAAACTTTGTGCATTGCTTGCATTACACCCCTATTTACGACTAAGTTGCAAACCGGATACGTTCGATATCAGTTGCGAGGTGGGTCTTAGCATCCACGGTAATGCATACCCCATGGACTACTCCTGGGCCATTGGCAACCTCAAACTTGGCGGGCATGCCGGTCACGAACTTCCTGACTACGATGGATCGGTCCATGCCAATGACTCCATTGTGTGGGCCACTCATGCCAACGTCGGTAATGTAGGCTGTGCCATCGGGAAGGATCTGCTCATCGGCGGTCTGAACGTGAGTATGAGTTCCGACGATTGCTGTGGCACGGCCATCCACATGCCAGCCGAAGGCAATCTTCTCACTAGTGGCCTCGGCGTGAAAGTCAATGAGGCAAGGGAGCGATCCTAGCATTGTGTCAATCATGCGGAAAGGATCGTCGTGTGGATCCATGAAAACACGGCCGCTCATGTTAATCACGGTGAGCGTAATGCCCTCCTGTGTTATCGTCATTAGCCCCCTGCCGGGAGTGCCTGGGCTCATGTTTGCTGGACGGATGATGCGGTCGCGGGATTCGAGATAGGGATAGATGTCGCGCTTATTGAGGGCGTGGTTGCCGAGCGTGATGCCGTCAGCACCCCAGGCGAGGAGTTCGTCCGCGATCTTTGGCGTGATGCCATGGCCAGCAGCAGCATTTTCACCATTGATGATTGTGAACAAAGGCTTGTAGGTGTCCTTCAGGCTGGGTAAGGCATGTTGAACTGCGCGGCGGCCCGGCTCGCCCATAACGTCGCCAAGAAAGAGGATGCGGTATTCGGTCATGGGTCGTAAACGCTTTCGACGGCCTGCTCTACCGTTTCGGGTTGGAAGCCTCGAGAACCAAGATACCGCGCCGCCTGCACCGCGTTCTTGCCGGCCTGGCTTTGTGTTAGAGCAAGTTGTTTTGCCCGGTCAAGTTCGTCGCCCTCGGCCAAGTAGACCTCGGCCAAGTGTTCGGCATCGGACTCGGCGACACCTTTACGGACAAGATCAGCGATAATGCGCAAGCGCCCATTCGCAGGTGATTCGGAGCTCCTCCGCGCCCAGCGATCGCTGACTTTGGCATCGTTGACGAGGCCCAATTCCTCTAAGCGAGCAAGCGCTCGGTCCGTTTCAGGTTCAGTGAACCCAAGTCGGAGCAAGCGCTCGCGGAGATTGATCGAGAGTTGGTCCGAGCGGCCGAGAATCCGAAACGCCTCGGATAAGGGGTCGCTCAGCCGCCTCATTCGTCGTCGCCTGGCTCTACCTCATCGTCATTGATCTCAACCGCCGCACTCACCTTCTCGCTGGCGAACATTGCACGTACCTTGGTGTCGATCTCTTGGAAGACAGCAGGATTGGACTCAAGAAATGCCTTGGCATTGTCTCGGCCCTGTCCGAGGCGGGTGTCGTTGTAGTTATAGAACGTGCCACTCTTCGTGACCACATTGCGCAGAACCGCGTTGTCGAGCAGGTCGCCGCTCTTGCTGATGCCCTTGCCGAAGACCATATCGAACTCAGCGTTCTTGAACGGCGGTGCGACCTTGTTCTTCACAATCTTCACCTTCGTACGCGAGCCGATCTGGTCGGTGCCGATCTTGATCGCTTCACCCTTTCGCACTTCCATACGAACGCTCGCCCAGAACTTCAGCGCGCGGCCGCCTGGAGTGGTTTCGGGGTTACCGTACATCACGCCGATCTTCTCACGAAGCTGGTTGATGAAGATACAAATGGTCTTGGACTTGTTAACGCTACCGCCGAGCTTTCTGAGGGCTTGGCTCATCATTCGGGCTTGTAGGCCAACGTGCGAGTCGCCCATTTCGCCTTCGATTTCGGCCTTCGGCACGAGCGCCGCGACCGAGTCGAGCACGACCACGTCCACCGAACCAGAGCGCACGATCGCGTCCATGATCTCCAGCGCCTCTTCGCCATTGCTGGGCTGGCTCACATAAAGCTTCTCGACGTCCACGCCCAGGGTCCGTGCATATTCGATGTCGAGCGCGTGCTCGGCGTCTACATAAAGAACAAGCCCGCCCGACTTCTGCGCTTCGGCCACGATGTGCAGCGCGATGGTCGTCTTGCCGCTCGATTCGCCGCCGTAAATCTCGACAATCCGCCCCTTGGGAACGCCGCCAATACCAAGCGCCATATCGAGACTCATCGAACCTGTGGAGATCGCATCGATCTGCTCCCTCTCGCCCGCGCCGAGGCGTATCACCGCGCCCTTGCCAAAGGCCTTTTCAATCTGGCTCAGCGCACCCGTAAGATTGCGCTCACGGTCATCAATTGTCGGAAGTTTATCAGTAGGCATGTTTCAAAGCACTCGTCAAAAGTCTACACGTTTTTGAAATGCGATTGGGTGCAGAACGAAAAAATTATACAAAAAAGTGGTTGACGAAGAAGCGTTTGGTTCCAAGAGGCATGAGGAAAAAGTAAGTCGGGAGCCCATTTGCGTGGCAGGGGTGTCCCATCATGTGTGCCAGGGTTTGGGTGACGGTCTCCGTCCATCACCCTTTATCATAACACGCCCGTCGCGCAAGCCCTGAAGCGGTAACCACCACAAAACCTAATCCTCTCCCGTGAACCACCGCAGTGACACCGGCACCCGAACGGCCTCACCGTAGTACGCCCCGTAGCTGCTCCATTCATAGTCGGAGGCAAGCGAGCACAGCCCCCTTCGGACCGGGTTTTGGTGAATGTAATCCACCAAAGTTCGGGCATATTTCATCGTTACGACGTTCCTGTCGAAGCCTCCGCCGGCCTGCCAGAATCGCCGCTCAAAGCCGCCACCCTTCTTGGGCACGCGTAGGCGGCTCGCCATCACCGGTGAAGCTTGCTCCAGATGGTCTAGTAGACGCTTCGCCGACTGCTGCTTGATCGCCTGCAGGATCGTCGGCATGGCATAGTCGCCCTGCGGAGCGATGAGGAGGTGCACATGCTCGGGCATCACGACATAGGCCAGGACGTCAAAGCCCTGCTTTTGACGGGCAACGTCGAAAGCGTCGAGGAACAGGTCAGCACAGGATGGCTCAAGAAACACCGGCGCGCGGCGATAGGTCGAGAACGTGAGCGCGTGAGCATGCCCCTCCTCGTTGATGCTAATCCGCCTCACCCTTGGATTATGATGGGTTGGGCGGTGGTTACAGCCTCAGGGCTTGCGTGACGGGCGTGTTATGATAGAGTGAGATGAATGAAGGGCGTCACCCAAACCCTGGCACACATGACCTTACTTTTCACCCTGGCCACGCCAAGTGGGCTCCGTTTCCGGAGCTTCAGGGCCCTGGTACTTCTTCTTGTATCCGGCCATTGAAAGTGTTTGCCGTTATTGGCGAGGGTAGACTATTTTGTCATATGAGTCGCTTATTCATCACAGTGTGCGCAGTTCTTGGACTCTCCGCTCCCGCCCTTTCGGCAAACGTTGCGCTAGGAAAGTCGGTTACCCTGCAGGGCACGTTCGGAACCCTACGGCCTGGCTCCATCTTTTCTCCAACGTCCCTTGCAAGCCCGACTTCGGTGACAGACGGCTTTATGCCGAATGAGGCGACCGCATGGCAGGCAAATACCGTCTGGTGGGATGCCCAAGCTTCAGGGGCGGGCTCGAATAAAGTAATTGTCGATCTTGGCGGCATGTTTACTGTCAACCGTTGTGTTCTACAAGGCGATAACGGCGACAGCTACCTGGTGGAAGCCCAGTTGACCGACAACTCGTGGGTCCCCTTCGCAACCCTCGGCTTTGTCACGTTGGGCGGAATGCGTTATCGTGACAGTGGCCTTGTCTCCCCGGTGAGCGCAAAGGCCTTCCGAATCTCAGCTTCCGGTGGAGACCAATACTATTCAATCAGCGAGTTCCAGGCGTTAGAGCCTGCGCCAATCCTAATTGATGACTTCAGCACTGGACCTTCTACGCTTGTGGACACGACCACGTCGGCTTCCATGATGACATGGCAGGAGAACTTGGCGAATGTGTTCGGGCGTGGTCGGCTTCATTATTTGAACTTGTCGAGCGCGGGAGTTGCCACATCGATTGTTAGCGGTCAGTTCTTTGCTAGCAATACGCCTGGTGCCGTTTCAACACATGTTCTCCTTTACGGCTCCTACGGTGCGACTGCAAACCAGCAGAGTTTCTATATTGGCGAGCGAGGCTACAACTTTTCTGGTAGCCGCCACGTCCGCCTCCACGTTGGGTCGGCATCACCCGGTACCGTCTTCATGGTGAATGCTGCCAATGCGGAGACGGGGGCAACTTGGAACAGAGTTTACAAGGCTTTGCCCGAGGGCTTCACCGGCTCCACTGTCCTCGATTTTGACTTCAACAGTCCAACCACTACGTCCGGTAGTTTCAATATTTCAACAGTGGACTGGTTGGAGGTCTACACATATACCGCCTCAGGCGGAAACTGCACCATCACAAGGATTGAAGCGCATCCAGATGCCCTGGCGGCGACTAGAATTTCAGGGAATGTGACTTTTGCCGACTGGGTCGGCCCTGTTGCCGGGCGCGCAGTCCGGATCACAGTAAAGCCAGCCGGCAGTAACACCACGGTTCATGAGCAAACGGCTTATGTATCGGCAACCGGTGCGTACACGGTCGAGTTGCCAGAGACATTTGCACCCGGCACGTATGACATTTACGCCGATCGGGGACAACACATTAGGCGAAGGGTTAGCAGCGTGGTCGTGACTTCACTTGCGACCAGCGGGGCCAATTTTGTACTGCCGAATGGTGATCCAGACAACTCCGGAGAAGTTGACGCCGCTGACATCGATTACGTCATCTCGAGTTTTGGGCAAGTCGCACCCAACATCACTATGAACGCAGATATCGACGGCTCGGGCGAAGTTGACGCGGCCGATATTGATATTGTTATTGGTTCATTTGGGTCTGTTGACGACTGACCTCTGGGCTACGGTGAGCCTTGGCAAACATCTCGCCAAGGCTCAACCAAGGGTATGTTGCGACAGGTTGTAATGGTCAGCGCGCTACTTCGCGACTGATATGTTTGCCGTTGCGGTAGCATTCTAAGCAATGATTCAATTGTATGGCTCTATCGCGGTCCTCAGTTTGGTCATGTGTTGCGGCTGCCAAACGGCACCTGAGCAAGGCTTTCCCCAATCGTCCAACGCCCAATCCGATACCGGTACTCTTCCGGGCACGAACCCGACGCTGCAACCGGAAGCGCCCAGGGGCTATCAACTTCCAAAGGGCATAAGGCCAGGCAAGTGGTACGTCCAGGAGATTGGCGGGAGCCCACCTTGGGTGGCCTGGGTGAATAGGTGTGGGTGCCATGGCTAGCGGGTCGCCTTTCAATCACGTCCACCTCTGATCTACATCGCGACCCGATAGCCGTGAAAGTTGTAACCACGTCAGTCGACTCCGGTAAGCCATCGGGTTGAGATGAACACGGGAACTGGCATGGGGTCCAAGGCATATGCACCTGCACTCGACCAGGGCCAATCGGTTGCGAGATCGCAGAGGCCTCGAGCTACCGGATTCTGGTGGATGTAGTTGATCGAGGCCTGTGCTGTTTCAAGTTTGGGTGCCCACTTGCGTCGCCCGGGTGAAGTAATGTCACGTGTGGCAGGGAATGCGGTGGGCACGTGAGTGACTTGAACACGCAGTCGAAGCAATCCCTGAAGTTGTAGTTTCTGCGCGACCCGACGTCCGCATTTTCGTATTGATGGGCAACTACAACGTGTTGCTTACGCCTTTCGTGCGGTTCCGCGCCTGCAACGTCCGAAAGAACGCGCGCAATGCGTCGTTACTCGCGTTTTCAAAGCTATTGCGAACGCGAATCGAGGTGCCGCGCGCTCTTGTGCCTTTGATTCGCGCACAAACTTGAGAATTCGAATTAGTTCGCCGATAATTCATTCCAGAAACTAGAGTGTTATGGCGAATCAGTTTGGAAAGCTCCCAAAACTTCGGCTCGCGGAGTCGACGCGGCAGATCTTCTCGCAGATCGCCGCTGATCCGGATGTTTATGGGCTGACAGACCTGCAAGTCGCTCAACTCCTCTCCCTGTCTGAAGAGCTGAAAGACGCCTTTGATGCCTCAAACCAAGCGCATGCCGAGTATCTCGCCAAGCAGAGTGCCCGAAACGAGGCTCATGCCGACCTCGTGAGCGCCCTGGGCTTTGCCATGCAGCGGGTTTATGGCGACCCGGCGGTAACGAACGAGGACCTTGTCCGCGTTGGCCTCGCCAAACGGCCCCAATATCGGCGCTCGCGCCTAACCTTCCCGGTTGTGCTGACCGCCCAGATATTGTCTTACAACTCGGTGCAACTGACTTGGGAGCGCAAGAACAATGGCCCTCGCACCCTCTTTTCGATCCAAGTTCAGGAAGGAACCGAGCCGTGGAGGCCGTTAGAGACGGTCACATCCTGTAAGTTCGTCCACACCGGCGTGAAACTGGCGAATGGACTTGCCTACCGTGTTATCGCTCGACGGGGATCGCAAGTCGAGGGCGCCATTTCAAACACCGCTTCAATCTCACAAAACTTGCCCCGCGCGGCCTAGGGGCTGCCTTGTTCGCCCCGCAAGTCCTACACAACCCCAATCACGTAAAATCGCAGGGTGCGGCGCGCGATTGCATTGATGCTACTGCTCCTCGCCTCGATGGCCTTTGCCCAAGAGGTGCAGATTCGCATGATGGCGGGGGTGGGGCAAGGGATTCCGCCTAAAGAGGACACAAATCCGCGCTCTTTGGCTCGTCGCGCGGTGTTTGAGGAGTTTCACCGCCAGAACCCCGATGTGCGCGTCGTGAACGCGGGCGGCCTCGAAATGACTGGCGAGCGCGCCGAATCCATGTTCTTGATGAGCATGGCGGGCAATACCGCGCCCGACGTCATGTACGTGAATTTCCGCCAGTATTACAACTACATTGACCAAGGCTTTTGCCGACGCCTCGATGATCTGATCGCCAAAGACCCCGGCGTGATCAGCCGCGCGAATCCGGTCGCGCTGGAGGTGTTGAAGAGCTACAACGGCGGGATTTATGCGATTCCGTGGTTCCAGGTGGCGCTAGGTCTTTACTACCGCCGGGATCATTTTAGGGAGGCAGGGCTCGACCCCAATCGGCCGCCGCGCACTTGGGACGAGCTTTATGAATACGCTCAAAAGTTGAGCATGAGCGCGGAAGGGCGGCTTGGCTACATCACGAGCAAGCCGGCCGGCTACCACTGGAGCAACTTTGTTTACCAAGCTGGGGGCACGGTAGTCAAGGAGAGCGAAGAGCCGGGCGTTTGGAAGAGCAATATCAACTCACCCGAGGCGGCGCAGGCGCTTGAGTTCTTCCGCAAGATGATGGTCGCCAAGTGGAAGGACGACAAGGGCAAGATGCGGGGCCCGGCGGGGGCGGTCAGCACCAATTTTAACGAGGACATTCGGTCGAGCAAGGCGAGCATGTGGTTTACCTATGTTGGTGACGTAATGCTGAACATGCAAGACCTGCCACCCAGCGTCGTCGGCATTGCCGCAATGCCGAAGGGCCCGGCGGATCGGTCGAACGAGATCAATGCGGGCATGTGGGCGATCAATGCGCGGGTGACCGATCCGAAGAAGCTCGACGCCTGTTGGCGGTTCATCAAGTTTTTCGCGGGGGATGAGGCGGCGCGGATCAATACAGAGTCGTTTGTGAACCTGGGATTGGGCTCGCTCGTGAACCCGACGTGGCTCAAGAAGTACGGGTACGAGACCGAGCTTGCGCAGGTTGATCCTGAGTACGTCAAGGCAAATGAGGAACTCTTTGCGAAGGGGCATCCTGAGCCTTATGGGCGGAACATGAGTCAGGTTTACGTAATGCTTGACCAGGCGCTTGATCGGGCAGTTCTGGAGCCCAATACGCCTGCGGCGACGATCCTGGGCAAAGCCCAGAAAGATATGGACCAGGTACTCCTAGGCTACACGCCGCCGGAGGTTTTGCAGACGCAGCGGGCGTGGGCGACGGGGATTCTGATCGTCATCCTGCTGGGACTGAGTGGATTCGTTGGGCGGCTGGTTTGGAAGGCGGCTAAGGCTCCCAAGCAGAGCTATTTGACCAAACGGTTAAACAAGCCATTCGTCGTTCTTTGCCTCGCACCAGCAGCGCTTACTCTCCTTGTTTGGGCCTACTATCCGTTGCTGCGCGGCCTCATGATGGCCTTCCAAGACTATCGCATTGTGACGGGCACTAAGTGGGTGGGGCTGGACAATTTCATTAGCGTGTTCACGCAGCCGATGTTCTACAAGGCGCTGGGAAACAGCTTTATCTATGTTGGCATGAGCATTGTGATTGGCTTCCTACTGCCGATCTTCTTGGCACTTGCTTTGAACGAGATTCCGCGCGCGAAGGTCTTCTTCCGAACGATCTTTTACCTTCCGGCGATGACGAGCCCAATCGTGATCGCCTTTCTTTGGCGGCAGTTTTACGACAAGACGGAGGCGGGTCTCCTCAACTCAATCATCGCCCCGTTTATTGACGTCATCAACAATGTCTTTATTCGGAACCCAGAGGCGTTCTGGCCGAAGGCCTACGATTGGCTCGGCAATCCTCAGCTTGCGATGTTCGCGGTGGTCCTGCCGGGCATCTGGGCCGGAGCTGGACCTGGTTCAATCCTCTACCTGGCGGCCATGAAGAACATTCCTGATGAGCGCTATGAAGCGGCCGACCTTGATGGGGCGAATTGGCGGCAGAAGATCCGAGCGATTACGATGCCCGGGCTCAAGCCGCTCATTCTTATCAACTTGCTTGGTGTCTTCATTGGAGGCTTTAAGGCCATGGAAAATATCTTTGTGCTCACCATGGGTGGCCCACTTGGGGCGACCCACACGATGGGTCTTGAAGTTTGGATGAACGCCTTCATGTACCTCAAGTTCGGCTACGCGACCGCGGCGGCCTGGGTGATGGGCAGCATATTGATTGGCTTCACCCTGCTCCAGATACGAAGCCTATTGCGAATGCGATTTACGGCGGCCAAGCTGTGAGGACATTTCGCGGTGCGGGCACGGTACTGAACTCTCTGACCGTGTTGGTCGGCGCGTTAGTCGGCCTCGGATTGCGGACTGTGCTACAAGGTCGACCGGACCTCTTAGAGTCGGTGAAGTTTAGCCTGGGGATTGTCACGATCTGTATTGGGGTCAAACTGTTTCTGGCGATGCGGAGCCCGGTTGTCGTGGCCGTTTCCGTTGCCGTTGGAGGACTAATCGGTGCTCTGATCGGTCTTGACCAAATGGTTAACAACGGCGCGTTGTGGGTTCAGGGCCAGTTCGGCGGTGATCCGGACTTTAAGCGTGGCCTCATCGTGGCCTCGCTCGTGTTTTGCGTTGGCCCGATGACGATCTTGGGGTGCTTACGGGACGCAATTGATGGTGATATTGACCTTCTGAAGCTGAAAGCGACGATGGATGGGTTAGTCGCGATCTTCTTTGCCGCCGGGTTTGGCGTCGGGGTTGCCGTGTCTGCGTTCGTCGTCCTTATAGTCCAGGGATTGCTGACCGCCGTTGCCCTTCCCTTGCGCGGGTTTGCTTCCGATCAGGAAATGCTTGAAGAACTTTCTGGTGCGGGTGGCCCGGTGCTTGTCATTGTGGGACTGTCTCTTTCCGGGATTAAGGAGGTGACCAGTGCCAACTGGATACCTGCCCCTTTACTCGTCCCGGTGATCGTGGGCTTCAGTAGGTGGATGCGGCTCCGGATGAATGTCGTGGCTCGGGTCGAGCCCCAATAGTTAGACTTTCGTTGGTACGAGCACACTACGGCCCACGGCTCTCGCGACGGCTTGGACTTGAGGCACGAGCGACTCGAACTGATCTGGCGAGAGGCTCTGGGCACCGTCCTTGACCGCTTGATCGGGGTTGGCATGAACTTCGACAATGAGGCCATCAGCCCCCGCGGCTATTGCGGCCAGCGACATGGGTGTTACAAGTTCTCGCTTACCCGTGCCTTGGCTGGGATCCACGATGACGGGAAGTTGAGCGAGAGCCTTCATGACGGGGACCGCCGCCAAGTCAAGCATATTCCTCGTACCCGTTTCAAAGGAACGGACGCCTCGTTCACATAGGATTATCCGCTCGTTTCCGGCTAGAGCAATGTGCTCTGCTGCCATCAGCCACTCCTCGTACCGGGCACTGAGCCCCCGTTTCAGGAGCACGGGCTTGGAGATTTTTCCGACCTCGTGAAGGAGATCGTAGTTCTGCATGTTGCGAGCTCCGATTTGGAGAATGTCGGCATATTTGGCAACAAGGTCTACCTTGCGTGGGTCCATCACCTCGGTGATGACCTTTAGGCCAAACCGCTTGCCAGCTTGGGCGAGTAGCTCAAGGCCGGGTAGCCCCATGCCCCGGAAGGAATAGGGAGATGTGCTGGGCTTATAGGCGCCGCCTCGTAGTACGGATGCGCCAGACCGGGATACGGCCTCGGCAGTCTCAAAGAGTTGGGTTTCCGATTCAACGGTGCAGGGGCCGGCAAAGATGACGATCGCGGATCCCCCGACAACTACCCCGCCGCCGAGGTCAATCGTTTGGGGGCTTTTCCCAAGGAACTTTGTGCTGGGCTGTGAGAAGACAACATCATCAACCGATGACCACCCCCGAAGCTGCCGGAGGTGGTCGTAGGACTGCAACTCATCAATGCCTGAGCCACAAAGGATCGGCCGATCGCCGGACCTGGCGAGATCAACGTGGAAGCCGAGCTCCACCATCCTTAAGCGAACGGCCTCAATTTGGGCGGGATCGGAAGCTGGGGACATCAAGACGATCAACTAGCGACCCTCCCCGCCATAACGTCGCTAAATGCCGCAATAAAGCGATCCACCTCTGCGTCGGTGCCAATACTTACCCTCAAGCAAGTTGGCAATCCGAGGACGTGTCCGCCTCGCACGATGACGCCCTCGCGCAGTAGGGCTTGAAAAACGGGTTGAGCAGGCTCTCGAACATCCACCAGTACGAAGTTGGCGTGGCTCTTATACACGCGATATCCCAATTGCTCCAAGGCTTCGGTCATCTGCGTGCGGCCTCTCGCATTGTGCTCAATCGTCTTCTGCAAGAACTCTTCGTCGTCCAGCGCGGCGACGATGGCAACTTGGGCCAGGTTATTGACCGCGAATGGGGCCTGCACCCGCCCAACGGCATCGATGACCTCTGGTGCAGCGACCATGAAGCCAGCTCGAATACCGGCCAGTCCATGAGACTTGCTGAAAGTACGGAGGACGATGACATTAGGGCGAAGATAATCTAGGCCATGAGGGTACGAAGGATCATCCTTGGCAAACTCGAAATAAGCCTCATCCAGAACTAGGACAACATGGCCTGGCACGGTGGCAAGGAAGGATTCGAACGCGGCTTTTTCAAAGATTGTGCCGGTGGGATTGTTAGGGCTCGCAAGGAAGATGAGTCGTGTCCTCGGAGTGATCGCGTTCGCTACTGCAACCAGGTCAATACGGAGTTCTGAATCCAGGGGAACCGCGATAAACCTGCAGGGGGCCACGCCGGCGACGGTGGCATAGCGCGCAAAGCTTGGATCTCCCGCAATGACCTCGTCTAACTCACTACCAATAAACGTTTGGCCGATGAGGCCGATCAGCTCTTCGCTACCATTACCAACCAAGACTTGAGGCCTTTCAAGGTTCAGTTTGGTGGCGATCGCCTCGCAGGCTTCAGTGGACATTGCGTCAGGGTAGATATGAACACCTTCAAGCGCGAGCTGCATAGCCTCTATCGCTTTTGGACTGGGCCCAAGAGGGTTCTCGTTGCTGGCCAGATTGATGATATTGCTCAGGCCCAGCTCACGTTGAACATCAGCAATCGGGCGGCCGGGCGAGTACGGATGCAATTGCACCACGTTCGGGCGGATTGTTGGGAGCATTATGAGTTCAAGTTTACTTGAACAACTCAATCTGCGTTAAGAATAATACTGACGGTTTCCTTCGGCTCAACCTCGGTCTGAAGCTCAATGATGTGGGAGCCCTTCTCTAAATAGAGGTTGAAGACCCACGACCCATCCTCTTCGGCTGTTTTGATGAAAGCCTTTCCATTGTTTACCGTGACTTGAATTCGGCGACCAGGGGCGGCGGTGCCTCGAAGTGCAAATGCGCCAGCGGCGACGGTGGCTCCATCGGTGGCATTGGTGATCTCCAGTCGGCGCTCAAGGGGCTTCAAGAGGTCCTTCACAACGAACTCAACTGGCCTTGAATGAGTGCCTGAGATACCGCCGGCTTGGTCGTAAGCCGCAGTGATGGCGTGCTTTCCTGAGACGAAACTGGCGTCTAGGTTCCATTTGCCGGAAACCTTAACGATGGCTTGCGCAACCAC
>JADLGZ010000065.1 GCA_020849075.1 Fimbriimonadaceae bacterium
CAATGGCAGGCAACTCACTCCAGAAGCACTCAAGGTACTTGGAGACGGCGCGAACATCTTAACGGGTAAAGCTGGCGGCAAGATAGGTCAAGCCATATCTAGTGTAGAGGGGCTGCGTGACGGATTATTCTCCCCTTCATGGTGGGTTTCTCAGTGGCAGGGATTGACAGGAAAGCCATTGCGAGACGCATTGCAGTACGGCTACAAGTCTGGAGACTGGAGGGCCGCAAAACTGATGACCAAGGAGTACACCAAGATCACAGGCGGCGCAACGGCTACCCTCGTTGGAACCGCATACGCGATCAAGTACGCCAAGGACCAAGGATGGACCGACTGGGAGATTGAGATAGACCCCCAGAAGAGAATGTTTGGAAAGGCGTGGGTTATCCGAAACGGTCAGATGGTTTCGGTTGACTTCCTTCCTCCACAAATGTCCGCGCCTATCAAGCAGTTAATCCAAGGAATTCTGGGCGAAAAGAACGATAAAGGGAACGTTATGGGCGGCAGGTACAACCGCGTTCAGTCCATCGGCAACACACTAGAAGGCAAGTACGCGCCGCTCCCAAGAATAGGTTTCGGTATTGCCGACTCAATGTTTGCATCGGACAACGCAGGCAAAGATAAGAAACCTTCTTATCCCTACGGGACGAACCTTGATCCGAGAACGGGTGAGGGTCTAGTAAATCTTGCCACATCCAGCCTCGCGCCAATCTCAATGCAACAGGAATACAAGACGCTTACATCCGACCAGTTGAATGTCGGCGAAAAGATAATCCTTGGGCTTATGTCGCTATGGGGCCGTGGGGCAAATGTCTACCCGGTCAATAAGAAGTAGTTCGAGACTTTTTCTCTTTCAGTTTGTCCCACGCTAGGTCAACGAAAAACAGCAGCGCGCAGAAGCCTGTCCATACAGCAGCGTAAAGAGGCCCCACCAAAAAGCACAGGGCCGCAAGTATCACAACGCCATACAGGACGATAGATAAGGCGTCCTTCATGCCCGCATTGTAACACAGTTTCGCCATCGGCTCCCATTCGGGGGCCTTTTTCATTTCTCAAGGAACCCAAATGCTCTCAAGAACCCAACTTCGTTATGTCGAGGCGACTCCCGTCTGCGACACCTCCGGTCTTGCTGCCGGGGACATCATCTGTTCCGCCACGGCAATCGCGGGAGCGACACTAGCCGAGAACCAGACCGCCTACATGACCGGCCTCGATATCTGGGACCTAGACGACAACACCGCCATCGAAATGCGGATCGTCGGTATGTCCACAAGCACCACTCTCGGAACGGTCAACGGCGCACCCTCCATCTCGGACGCCAACGCCTGCACAGAAATGCTGTTCGACATCACGGTTGTGGCGGCTGACTGGCACGACATGGGCGGGTTCAAGTACGTTCGCGTAGACCCGGCAAAGATGCCTGTACCGATTTACACGGCGGCAAGCTCCACGACCATCTACGTCACGCTCCTTGTCGGTGCGTCCGGTACTCCCACCTACACGGCATCGGGACTCGTTCTGCGAGCCTGGTTCCAAGACATGACGCCGGGGTACTAACCCATGAGGCTCCCAATGCTCGGGGTGCCGATGGGAGGAGCCAGCTCTACGGCTGCGCCAACAGGTCCGTTGCCCACTGGAACCTACTACCAGTTCGGGTCGTCTTCGGCAGACCCCGTTTACGGTGCCGGATGGGTGGCGTTTACGACTGCCGTCGTCTCGGATGCAGCGAGAATAACCGTTCTCGAAGTGCGTAGCGCAAGGTCTATCTCAGGATGGACGATTGGAGCCAAGTACAAGGGAACGAACACCGACACCTACACCTATCACGATGGCGCGACTTGGCAGTCCATGACCAACACGGAGGGGTTCGGGTTCCTACCCCACGTCTCATACGGCGATGACGTTCGCTCCGGCACATTCTCGGGCGTGGCATCGGCTACCGCCTGGCGATGCGTGATGCTGGAGAGTGATACGAGCGGCGGGCTCATCGGACTCAACTCAAGTGCGGTGACCTAATGTCGAGACTATTTCGCTTACTCAAATTGCCCTACGGTGGTTCCACAACCGCCGTTTCGTTAGGCACTGGCGATTACGCAGGCTCCATGTGGGGGGATTCGATGTTTGATCCCTCCATGTGGGGCAATCAAATGTGGATGTAAAGATATGAATTGGAAATTCTGGAAAAAGAAACAAACTGAGGAGGAACCGCCGATGGTCGAGGTAGCTCGCACCGTCGCCGTTCCCACCAACCTATCCACCGATGAGGCTAACTCTTGCCACAAGATTCTAGCCCTCTACAGTGGTCCCGCTCAGATTCTCGGTAAGCCCCTTAAAGGCATGACCGCCGATGAATTCAAGGCGACCATGAGCCTTACGATGGCGCAGGTCCACCTTGGGCCTGGTTACAAGCCTGAACACGTCGATTACGTTCTGTCCGGTGGATTCGAGTCCGGAAGACAGGAGAACAACTAAATGCCGTTTACCGTAAACGAACCCAGCGAATTTAAGATCGTGGATGCAGCTATCCGAACGGAAGTTGCTCTCACGGCTCCACAACTCGCGTCGCTCAAGACGGAGTACCAGACCGATCCTCAGGTTAGGGGATATTCAGGCAAAACTGCTCTTGAAGTTTGGAAGCTAATGGTTCGGCCCTACGAGATTCCAAACCCCGTTCAGCCTCAACCTTTGGTCACCCGAACCGACGTTCTCAAGCGGGATGAGTTCGTCAAGATTCTCAACCAGAAACAGGCCGGGAAGCCAGTCTTTGCGATTCTCCAAGACGTTCCATCGTCCGACGCCGCAAATTATCAGGCGGCGCGTCAGGTTCTATGGCTTGCGGCTAATGCTGAGACGGTGGACTTCAACAGTGCTCAGCAAGGGAGAATCCTCAACGATCTAAAGCAAGGCGGGATCATTACTAACGCTACCTACAAATCCCTAACTGATATCCTCGACCCAGCTTGGACTCCAACAGTGCAGAAGGTGTCCCGAATAGACGCGGTTCTCGGCACGGTTGGCGGGATGCTGACGTTCGCTGAAATCGCGCAGGTGATGGCGTAAATGTTACCTGGATGGGCGACAAGTTCGGTAAGGGCGCTGCTTGCGTGCGGCATCGACACCGCTAGCACGGCATCTGGAATCACCTTAGATTCAGCGGCAAAAAGAGTATGTGCGATATTTGTTGCGCCTGCTTCCGAGAACATAAACGGATTCAGGGTCCTGCACCAAGGGAACACGGGGACCGTCACCAACATCATGCAGGCCGACCTGTATGCCGTAGATTCCACGCTCACGAAGACAGGATCGTCACTCGCGACAGCCACATATACTCCTAGTAATGGCTTTACAACGGTCACGTTTGGAGCAGCTTATGGCGTAACCGCTGGGACTGTTTACATTATAGAACTACAAAATGTAGCGGGAGTCCCAGGTTCTAACTATACAAACTGCCGAGTAATCACCAATGCAAGCGGAATCATAGGTGACCGCTTCTTTGTCTACTCTACGGATTCTGGATCGACATATAAAGCAACGGGATCGTATCAATATGAAATAGTCCTTTACCCAAATTACGCATCGAGCGGGCTCTACGGAACTATTCAAAGATGGACTGAATTCGAGTCTGATTACATCAGTCTTTACAATACAAGTGGAAGCAGGATAGCGGCTGTCTCAACGAAATTCAACTTCAAGACGGACGTAAAACTATGGGGAATCAGGGCGTCGATCGGTAGATCGGGTTCACCGACACACACGCTTGACGGGAAGGTCTGGAATTCAAGCGGAACGGTTCTTTCTACTGCCGTAAATACGTGGCTATGGAGTTCGTCTGCTGGATCGACTCAATGCCAATGGTATTGGACGACTCCGTACACGCTTAGCGCAAACACCGATTACTACATAGGCATCAGCCCTAACGGTGCGACGGCTGGCGATTCGAGTAATTACTACACGATGAAAGCGGGCCAATATAACGATGCTTCCCTTCGACCTGCGCAAGTCGGCCCAGCTATCGACTGCTACCAGTCAACCGGAGCAAGTATCTCCTGGGCACAAACGGGATCGAATGACATGATGCTCAAGATCATGGCTTTCGTTGAGGTCACAACCGGAGGCGGCGGCTCCACCAACGTCGGCAATCGCATCGGACCGGGCGCACTCATTCGGAACTAACACATGATTAACTTAGGAACAGTCAGACCATGCTCCACGATCTACATTCCGTTTGAGTCGTTCGCCACCTCGACGGGTGCGCCAATCACCATTACGGGACTCGCCACGAGCGACGTACTTATCTACAAGGACGGCGGCACAACCCAGCGGGCATCAGCGGCGGGCATCACGCTACTCGACACAGACGGCATTGACTTCGACTCCATCACGGGTATCCACGGGTTTTCTATTGACCTGTCGGACAACACAACTGCCGACTTCTATGCGGCTGGCTCAAGGTACTTCGTCGTCGTCTCCACGGTTACTGTTGACTCGCAAACAATGTCGTTCATCGCGGCGACGTTCGATATCGGTTACCCATCAGCGACCCTCAATACGACCATCGCTACGCTTGCAAGCCAAACCTCATTCACCCTTGCCGCTGGCCCTGCCGAGGACGATGCCCTCAATGGAAGGTGGGCGGTTATCCATGACGCGGCATCTGCCGTTCAATCCACATGGGTTCAAATTTCAGCGTACACGGGAAGCACCAAGACGGTTACCCTTGCGGCGGCGGGAACGTTCACGGTAGCGGCGAAAGACAACTTCAGCCTCATGGATGTTCAGCCGCTCATGCCGACTACCACAGGCAGAACCCTCGACGTATCGGCAGGTGGCGAAGCTGGAGTGGACTGGGCCAACGTCGGTTCGCCTACGACATCCCTTGCCTTGACGGGTACGACCATCGCCACAACGCAAAAGGTGGACGTGGAAACCATCAAGACGAATCCCGTCGTCAATGCGGGAACGGTCACCTTCCCAACGACGGCGACATTGGCAAGCACGACCAACGTCACGGCTGGAACCATCACCACCGTCTCAGGAAACGTAAACGGCTCCGTAGGTTCCGTCACAGGCGCGGTAGGTTCGGTCACAGGCAACGTCGGCGGCAACGTAACCGGCTCGGTTGGGTCAGTCGTTGGGGCTGTCGGAAGCGTGACAGGAAACGTAGGCGGAAACGTTACGGGTTCCGTCGGTTCGGTTGTCGGCGCGGTTGGTTCGGTCACAGGAAACGTCGGTGGTAACGTCGTTGGGTCGGTGGCATCGGTTACCGCCAAGGTCACCCCGATCGACGTGGACGGTATCACGTTCGCCAACATGATGAAGTACATCGGCGCGACGACTCAGGGTCGCTGCGTTGTGACATTCATCTCCGGGTCTGCGTATACATTCGACTACTACGATATCGCAGGCACCACCATCGTCTGGACGGCAACTTGTACGCTAGGCGGAAGAGCAAGCATCACCAGGTCGTAATGCGGGAAGCGGCGGATTGTGTCGGCAATCTGATAGGCGACAGCAGCGAACACAGAACCGTCAACCGTTCGCCGTACCCATAACTCTTCCTCGTGGCTTTCTCTTTGAAGTTTTCTCTCGTTATGTAGCCAGATATTTCTACCTGACACGGGGACATCAGCCTACAGGCTATTAAGATGTCCGCCTTTGGGTAGTGGTCTACGTAAACCTCCGGGTTCTTCCCCGTGTAGGTAAAGGTCTTGACCGAACACGTTCTACCGTGTAGAACTAGGTCAACCCCACCGTCGGAGCCGTCAAGGATCCTCCTGTCAGGCTCCACGCCAAATACCTTGGCAACGGCAAATTCCCCCAACGCACCTATATAGTGAATCTCAAAGGGCATGAGCTTGGCATTGTGCTTTAACTCCCTTGCGCCAACCCTCAGTTTATTGGAGTGTTGCGCGTCCGCAAATCGAATCACGTCTATAAGTTCATCAGGGGTGAATTGTACGATCATCCGCGTCTTTCAGTGCGCCTTTCATTCGGGGGAGTCCTCTTCGCAGTCGGGGCAAGTTTCCGCATCCGTAAAGCAATCATCGCAACAGATATCTCCGCAAACGCGGCATAGCTTTCCTGTCTGGATCTCATAGACCTTCATGCAGTAGCCGCATACAGCCTGACCGTAATCCAGTGAGTCAGGCATCTACTTCCCCTCCAATGCGGCAATGGAGCATCGGCGCATGAGTGCGGGCCAACGATCAGTCATCTGGATTTACCCTCTGAAACTCACCGCTTGCCTTACGGCACAAAGCAATCAAGTGCACCATCTCAGATTGCCAATGGTGATCGACTGGCATAGCATCCTTAATAACACGCACCACCCTTCCGTGAACTTCAAGAAGTCCCCAATTAGGCGGCAACGTCGTTGGGTCAATCAATTGCTGATGGGTCATGAAATAGCGAAATCGGCCCATCCCCATAAATGGTGATTCTCTAAACATCTTTCTGGCGTCAGCGCGAAAGTCAGCAAGCGTCGTCTTGCATTCGACTAGCGTTGATTGCCCTCTGTAATTCCAACCGATGGCGTCAGGTTGCTCAATTACCGATTGAGACCTAGGCTCAGTAGCAACCACGCAACATCGGCAGCGACTAGACAGCCATTTAGCAGCACGATCTACGAGCTCGCTATGCGTCATACCCCCGCCTCCGCGTCTTTCAGTGCGCCTTTCATTCGGGGGCCTCTATTGGTTTCAGCCGAAACGGAACCCTTTTTGCGATATCCCAAAATGATTTGCATGTCCCATCCTCCTCAAGAGGAACTTCGGTATAGCAACACTGGTATTCACTCCAGACCATTCGGAACCTAGCGCACTGGTTCTTCTGCTGGCATCCATCACCACGGCAAGCGGCATAGTCAGGCATCTACTTCCCCTCCAATGCTTGCATCAGTGCCAAAGCGCAAGCCTCGGCGCGGGTTTTGCCAAAGGTGCAGAATCCTTCATTGTTGTAGTTGCACCCAAAACGACCGTCCTCTTTCCAGAGCAACCCATCAACCCCCAGCTCCTCTAGCCGATCCAGACACCAGATGATCCAATAGGCGTTCATTGAGAGATCGCCCCACTTCGGACAAAAGCAAAACCCACGGCTTCCTGCTACGTTTTCCGTGGTGTTTATACGGATCACGTTCGGTATAACCTGCCTATCGCCAATGAACTCAGCCGTATCATGCCACTTCGCGTTAATCAACTCAGCCAGTCGTTCTAGGTTCATTGGGACACCTTATATTTAGGGTCTGATCCTGTATATTCCCTGAGTAGTGGAATCGAGTAGTAGTCCCGATGTTCTCGCTTGAGTTTCACTAGCTCCGTTACCGTTAGATCAACAGTTCCAGCGTTCACGGAGTCATCGCACATGAAGATGCCCAACCAGCAACAAGACCGAAAGCACTTATCGCATACGGTAACTAATCGTTCTCGTCTCATCATTTCCCCTCCAATGCGGTGCGGATATCGGATACCCACTGCTTCAAGTTCCTCGATGCTTCATTTCGACTCATTGATGGTTGCGTGCATGGCGGATAGTCGTTCAATGCTTCTGCGATTATCATGCACTCATCACTGAGATTCTTTAACGCGAACTCCAACTCCCTCACCCTCTCCTCAGCTTTGGCAAGGGCGGCGGTAAGTGGTTTTGCCTTGACTGCCAATTCAAAGCAGTCATCCAGTGAATTGCGAATGATTGACTTCTGGTTCTCTGCCCACGCTGGATCACTTTCGCCTAACCGGTCTAACTCATCTAGCAACTGGTTGATCGCTTCACGGGCTAAGTCGTAGTCAATTACCATCTGCTTGTCTTCGTTCATTTCGTCTTCCTCAGCGCATTAGTCGCCATGTCGTAAATGACATCATCTGTGTGGTTGATGGAACCTGCTCGCTTTCTGATCTTCATTAAGCCAGACTCTAGTTGCCGCATCCTAGCAAGAACCGGGTTGATCTCGTTGCGAGACTCTAGTGTCCATTCGCGCCACTTATCAACCTCTGCCGTTAGTCGTTCAATCTCCGCCTGACCTGAGTCTAGAACGAAGATGATGCCGTGACGATCCTTCGGCGGCAATTTCACTAATGCTTTGCGAACGTCACGCATCGTGTAGGGCAATGATTCCTCTGCTTCCTTTTGTTGCATAACTAACTCCTCGTATGGGATTCCGTAGGGTCCTGTCATAACGCTAACCTCCTGTATTTCTTTATGGACGAAAAGTGATCTGGACTAGCGTCTTTAGATGGTTCCGCCTTGTCATTAAGGTAGTGAAGGAATAGCCCACCTTTATCTGCGTGGTCCTGAGATATTTCGCGCTCGC
>JADLGZ010000066.1 GCA_020849075.1 Fimbriimonadaceae bacterium
ACAAAACGCCTTAACCTCCTTCCACTCTAAGTCCGGCTTGAGCGGCAAGCAAACATGTAAGCCTTTGCCGCCACTGGTCTTGACCCAACTCTTCAACCCTAGGCGCTCCAACACTGCCCGAACATTGCTCGCCGCCCGCACCACATCGGGCCAGTCCAAGCCCGCGTCAGGGTCAAGGTCAAACGTAATGCGGTCTGGTCGCTCCAGATCACTGGCTCGGCTCCCCCAAGGGTGAATCTCCATCACCCCAAACTGGGCAAGGGCCACCAACCCCGGCGAGCCATCAAGCCCAATGCCGTACCCATCATCAATCGGCACTGGGTGCAAGTCATCCGGCAACGAGTCAGTGTAATTCTTCTGAAAGAATAACTCCCCCGCCAGGCCTTGAGGAGCCCGGACAATCGACAGGGCCCGATCCAATAGGTGCGGCAATAGCCACGGCGATACCGCCACCAAATACTCTGCTAATTGCAGCTTCGTAACCCCATCTTTGGGATAGATCACGCGGTCAGGGTTCGTCACGCGGACTACTTCCTCCGCCGCATGCTCCAACACAACCTCTGACGCTAGCTTGTCATCACGGAACCCCTTGAATACCGGATGGCGCAATCGTCCATCTGGTGTCCAATTGCTAAACTCAACCTCGCAAACCAACTCTGGCTCCACATAGTGCATGCCCTTCATCTCCTCCTTGGACATCCCCGGCTCAAATGGAGACACGTCACGCTCCCTGAAGCGATCAAAAGTGGACTTCAACTTCTTATCATCAAAGCCGGAGCCCACCCGCCCCGCAAAGATCAGCTTCCCATCCTGGTAGGCCCCCACCGCCAACGAGCCAAACCCCGTTCGAGAGCCACCCGGCTCCGTATAACCCCCCACGACAAACTCCTGCCGCTCAATGCACTTCACCTTGACCCAGTCGCGGGTACGCGCTTGACGATACTTAGCGTCCACCCGCTTGCTGACGATTCCCTCCAGCCCTTGCTCTGCCGCCTGGCGAAACACTGCCGGCCCATGCCCCAAGATATGGTCGCTAAACATCACTCCTTCCACATCCTTCAGGACCTCTTTAAGGAGAGTCTTTCGCTCTAGCAGGGGCCGATTGGTCAGGTCATGCCCTTCCACAAACGGCATATCAAAAACAAAGTAGCTTAACTTCGCGTACGTGCCCTCAATGAAGCCTTGCAAAGCCGCGAAATCGGAAATCCCCTTCTCATTGAGGACCACGACTTCCCCATCCAAAATAGCCTCCCGTAGCGGTATCGCCTCCACCGATCGCGCAATTGACTTGAAGTCCTTGGTGTAATCCACCCCATTTCGGCTCATTAACCGCGCCTTCCCATCCTTCAGGAACGCCAGGATCCGGTAACCATCGAACTTGATCTCATGAATCCAGTCCTCACCCTGCGGCGGATGCTCAGCCAACGTAGCCAGCTGGGGGCGCATCTCCTTAGGCATCGCCGTGGTCGCTTGGGCCGACGCTCCACGGGCAATCTCGTCCATGGTCCGCCCGGTCGTCACGCTCGTCGAAAACTGCTCCGGCAGGTCCTCCCCGTCGGTCCGCACCGCCGCATCCTTTTCCTTCAAGAACAGCCACGGAATTTGCGTCTCGCCGTCCTTGGGCTTCATCCGAATGAGCGCCCACTTGCCCTTCATCCGCTCCCCATGGAAGGTGACCTTCATCTCCCCCTTGGCCAAGTCCGTGTCGGGGTCCGTGTCGCAAGTGAACGTGCCATGATCCCACAACATGACGCTGCCGCCCCCATACTCACCCTTGGGGATAGTGCCCTCAAAGCTCCCGTACTCAATCGGGTGATCCTCGACCTGCACCGCCAATCGTTTATTCGAAGGGTCAAGGCTCGGCCCCTTGGGCATCGCCCAACTCTTCAGAACCCCGTCGATCTCAAGCCGTAAGTCAAAGTGCAGGCGTGTAGCATCGTGCTTCTGCACACAAAACCGACCATGCGACTCGCCTGGGTCCGAACCCGCCGGCTCCGCGGTCTTCGAAAAATCTCGTTTTGCTCGGTAGGGGCCTAGCTTCCTCACGCTTTCTTGGCTTTAGCCATGCTCTCTTTCAGGAGCGACATGATATCAATAACCTCACTGTCATCGCCTTCGGATACCACCTCAACCGCCCTCTCGCCGCCTTCTTTCGATCGCTCTTCAACCCACTTCAAGAAGCGCTCTTTGTACTCGTCCCTGTACTTTCCTGGCTCAAACTCATGCGTCATCGTCGCGATAAGCTGCTGCGCCATGTCTAGTTCCGCAGGGGTCGCGCCGACTTCTTCGGCCGTACCAGGCAGGTCATCGGCCTTTGGTTCGCGCAACTCACTTGGGTAGCGCAAAAGATACAGCTTGATCCCATTGCCCTCCGGCCATACCGCACACAGATATTGCCGGGTTCGGATGACAACCTTGGCGATCCCAACCTTGTTCTTCTCCTTGAGGGCATCCCGAAGGATGACGTAGGCCTTCCTGCCGCGCTTTTCAGGCAGTAAGAAGTAGGGCTTATCGAAATAGGATGGGGTGATCGCTTCCGCGTCCACGAAATCGGTGATCTCGACACTCTGGTTAGATTCGGCCGCTAAGCTGGCAAGATCGTCTTCGCTAAACGTAATGTAGCTTCCGTCTTCGAGTTCGTAACCTTTGACGATGTTTTCTTTCTCAACTGGCTTGCCCGTTTTTTCGTTGATGCGCTGGTTCCGAATCCGGGCATTATTCGCCTTGTCAAGCAGGTTAAACCGGACCGCCCCTTCAGATGTTTCCTCGCCCCCAAACAGGAGCACCGGAATCGCAACGAGCCCAAACGAGATCTGCCCCTTCCAAATTGGTCGTGCCATATGTGGGGCTTAGTATAGACGGTTTACTGCTCGCGACCAAACTCTTGAACCCAATACCACTTGTATTTGGACTCATCATCAAAGTAGAAGCCAACGCCCAAGTGCTTCACTTTGTCGCATAGAATTGCCTTTCGGTGGCTCGGCGAGTTCATCCACCCTTCTACCACCTGCGCCGCCGTCGGGTAACCCGCTGCAATGTTCTCGCGCAGGGTCTGATAATTCGTATAGCCAAACGAAGGCACCCGCTGCCCAATGCTGCGATCCAGCGAGTCCACATGCGCGAAGTAATTGTTGATCGCCATGTCCTCCGCCATCCACTGAGCCGCCTTCTCCAATCGCGTTTCATAGGTTAGCGGCGGCAACTTGAACTTTGCCCGCTCAGCATTGGTCAAGACCAAGACCTCCTGCGTCAATTCCTTACGCGACTTCGCCGCATCCAACAGAGGAATCGCTGTCGCGAGGGGCGCCAAAACGCCAAACAGCATCGAAACGAGGAGTGCACGATTCAGCATGATTGAGGGGGGAATTCCACCTCCACGCTGGGAAGCTACCCAGTAATATTTCGGGTTCTCAGGACCAAATCATCAGGTCTGGCGAGGAAACTGGGCAAACCCCTCTGGCACCCGAAGTCGCTCAAACTCGGCAATCGCGAACCGATCGGTCATCCCTGCCACATAGTCCACCGCTTCGTGCCAAGGCTTGTCTTTGGCGTGGTAACCAAAGAGTTCGCCCACTAATAGCTTTGATTTCTCAAGTTCGGGCGCAAGCGTCGGATACCGGAAGTATACGTTGGAGAACATCCAGTCCTTCAAGCGATTCATCACGTCCAGCATCTCCGGGCTCAGTGCCACCCAATCGTGACTGCTTCTAACCACATCCATCACCATCGCCCCAATCCGAGGGCCACTTGTCCGCCCTAGGAAGGCAAACTCACCCGGAACCTCCGCGATCATCCCGCTTCGAATCGCATCCTCAAGATCATGGTTGAGATATGCAATCCGGTCGCTGATCCGAACCACCGCCGACTCCCAACTGGGGGAAAAACTAGACTCGTCCGCCCTCAAATCCTTCTCCCCCTTACTATGCCCTCCAATTCCCTCCAGCGTCTCCCGCGTTAGGTTCAGCGGCTCCAGCAAAGTGAGCGCCCTCAAAGACTGGTCCACATGCCGAAATCCGTCGCCCCCCAGCGCACGAACCGCTTCATCAAGAGCCGCTTCCCCGGCATGCCCAAACGGTGGATGCCCCGTATCATGTCCCAGGGCAATCGCCTCCGTCAGATCCTCGTTCAACCGCAAAGCACGGCTGATTGTCCGCGCGATCTGGGCGACCTCGAGCGTATGGGTTAGCCTCGTGCGGTAGTGATCCCCCGTCGGCGCGATGAAGACCTGAGTCTTGTGCTTGAGGCGCCGAAAAGCCTTGCTGTGAATGATTCGGTCACGATCTCGCTGAAAACAGGTTCGAATCGGGTCCGGATCTTCCGCCCGTTCGCGCCCCCGTGAATCTGCTGCCCGCACCGCATGGGCTGAGAGAGTCTCGCGCTCAATCGCCTCCGTCGCCTCTCGAATCCCATCCACGATCAATAAGGACGACCCGTGCCGCGTTATTCGCTTCGCAAGGCATCAATTGGGTGTAACTTCGCCGCCCGAGCCGCCGGGTAAAAGCCAAACACCACCCCAATCAAGGCCGAAAATACCATCGAACCAATCGCCGCCCCCACCGGGAAAGGAGCCGCCAGGCCGCCCGCACGCGGCCATTTGGTCAACATCGTGATAATCGTGAGCAAATTGCCAAACCCCCAGGCAATGCCCATTCCGATCAAACCGCCCAAGAGGGTCAAGGTCGCCGATTCGATCAAGAATTGGCTCATGATCGCAAAAGGCTTGGCCCCAACCGCCTTGCGCAGGCCAATCTCCCGCGTCCGTTCGGTCACTGAAACGAGCATGATGTTCATCACGCCAATCCCCCCGACCAGGAGCGATAGCGCGGCAATCCCCGACAAAATCATCCCGATCACACCCAAAATGCCCTGAAAGATCTTCAAGACATTCTCACTGGATTCGACCTTGTAAATATTTCGGCCGCCCGATCTCAACATGAGGGCCTCCCATATCTTGTCCATCACCTTATTGATCGTCAATCCCTTCTTGGCCCGGAGCAGGATCAGGTCCACGTTCTCACCCCCCAACCACTTCGCATTAGCCGTCGCCAAGGGAACAAACATCACTTTCGTATCTCGCTCCCCCATCAACTCAAGATTCTTGGCGACCCCGATGACCTCAACCGTCAGCCCACCGAGCTGTACCACCTTCCCAATGCTATCGCCCTTGGGAAACAGACCCTTCTCAACATCCTCGCTGATCACCGCCACGCTCGCCTTGGTCGTTTGATCTTGTTCACTGATCTGCCGCCCCTTCAAGAGCTCCACCGTGTTCAGCGTCACAAAGTTCTGGTCAATGCCCTTGACCCCGACCCCCTCAAGTTCTGTCGTTCCCGCTCGTAGGTCATGTTTCCCTGCTTCGC
>JADLGZ010000067.1 GCA_020849075.1 Fimbriimonadaceae bacterium
GCGAAGTTCAGGATGAGGTTCATCATCGGTCGGATGAGGAGGAACGTGAACAACAAGCCACCCGCGATAGCGGCAAGCCAAAGTATGGGGCCGGTCAGTTTGTCTTTTAGGAGGACCCCGGTAGCCCCCATGGCCAAGGCCATGGAGAATAGATTCATCGGGGAGAAGAGGAGCGGAAGAGTATGGAGGATTTCGTTACCGAGCCCGTGGCTGTGGGTACCTAAGTCACCATGGTGCCCATGGTCATGGCCGGGACCGGCATGACCGTGTCCGGCGTGACCGTGTCCGGCATCATGGCCTCCGTGGCCGTGTCCGTCCCCGTGGCCGTGGACCATGCCAAGGCCTGCCATCGCGAGGAACCCGACTAGGCCAACGAGGAAGAGAATTTCAAAGACCACGTACCGCTATTCTATCGTGTTGGCTCAGTGAAGATCAGTCGGGCTCGGGACGCGAGGCGTCCTTTGAGGGTATCGGGGAGAACTTCGAGTACCCACGCGGTACGAGCCGTGTCGCCGTTTTCTAGCCGGACAAGGTCTCCGGCGGCAAGGTCGGCGCCGGTGATCACTTTCGCGCCGCCTTCGCTTGAGTCGAGCAGAATCGAGGGGACGCCGTTCACGCGGATGGCTTCATCGGCTCGGACGCGGACATCCTCGCGGCGATTGTGGGATATTGGGTTTGAAACCCTCTTGAGTGTCAATGTCCTCAGATTTTTGTCTCGATCTACTACCTTCGCGTGGAAGGTCATGGCGGTCCCCATGCCGGGGGCTTCCACATAGACGGGAGCTCCGGGTCGGAGGGGGACGTAGGATCCATTGGACATGGGGGCTTCGATCATGTAGCCATTTCCAGATTCGCCAATGAATCGGGCTCGGAGTGATCCTTGCTCGGTGCGGAGGCGCCAGAACTGGCTGGGCATGAAGATCGGGTCAGCCTTGCGGCGCCGGGCAATCAAGTAGGCGATACCGACCGAGAGGGTCCATAGACCAAGGAACCAAAGGATGAGAGTGAGGGAGTTGTCCATATAACCGCTACTTAGCGGTTAACTCTCGTCGTTATAAGCCTGATCCGCTTCGGCGTAGCTTCGTATGGCTTCACCTAAGCTAATCGTTGCTTCGTCGCCGGTTTCGGGATTGCCCGATCGGACGAACGAGAAGATCTCCGCTGATGCTTGGGTTAGCAACTTCTGGGCCAAAATGCGCGATTCGTGACTTGGATTGTGAAGTTCGGGGACTCTTGCGGTCTCGAGAACACCATCAAGGCCTTCGCACGCCTTGAAGACGCGCTGGGCTCGGTCAATAGCAGTTTGGTTGCCCGGTTGAAGTCGCCCCAACCGGAGCACTTCACGAAGTTCGGTGGCCAAGCGCTCAATAGCGCGACGGTTGACCGACACCATGCGAGTGTAGATTTCGCTGATCGTTGTGTCATCGGCGGGCGGCATGGTGGCCATGAGGCGTCTGGCTTCGGCGGTGTCGCCTTCAAGAGCAACGGTTAGGGCGAGGGATGCTTGGACGGTCGGCCGCGACTCTTGGCTGAGAATGGTCATGAAGGCGTTGCGGGCCTGCTGGTATAGGCCGCGAAGGAGGGCTACATTGCCTTTAAGTTCAATGACGGCCAAACTCTTCGGGTTGCGGACCTCGGCTTCTTGAAGTTGTTCGGCAGCGGCTTCGGTTTGGCCAAGAGCGAGGAGGCACCGTATATTGGCGAGGCGGATTCCTTCTTCGCCGGGCCAGATTAGGAGAGCGCGTTGGCATTCATCGGCGGCCTCTTGGTTCTGACCGAGTCGCACGAGGGTGTCTATCAGGAGCTGGCGGGTCGGCAGGTCGAAGGGGGCTTGATCAACCGAATCCCACAGGAGCGTGAGCGCTTCGGAGCGCTTCTTCGCTTCGATCAAGGTGTTCACTTGTTGTCGAAGGGTAGCGGCGTCGGTGACGGTGATTGGAGTTGGGTCTGGAGTGGTGGTCGTCCCTTGATTGGGGTCCGGGTTGGGGATGTCTACCTTCCGGATGTAGTCTTTGAATACTCCCTGACGGAGTTCGAAGCCCCACGAGCGAGCCAGGGCCTGTTCGGCTTGAACGCGGCTACCGACTCCGCCAACTTCGGCGCGGGTTTCGAGGGTCTTGGTCCAAACGGGCTTGCGCTGACCGGTACGGTAGACGCTGATAATTGTGCCCATCAGGTCCTTTTCGGACTTGACGAGAATGAAGACCCAGTAGGGGGCCTTGAGGTTTCGGGCGACGGACTCTAGTTGCTCTTGGGTGGGGTCAAAGACACCTTCGGGGGCAAGGCGATTGTAGATAGCGTCGCGGAACTGGGGGTCATTGACCGACCAGACGATGGGGTTGAAGGCAAAGACGGTACTGAACTCTTGGGCGGTGGCGATGGCAATATCGCTCACGGAGTCTTGGGGGATCTTCTGATGAATCAAGATCGCGGGCTCTTGGGCGGCGGCAAGGGCGGGCCAAGCGAACGCGAGGAGGAGAAGTTTCATCGTGATTCGGGCTGGCCTAACCCAAGCTCTTCAGGGCCTGCTGGCATGATTCAAGGGCGGTGCGCAAGGTTGCGCTGTTCGGTTCGTTCTGGACCATAGCCTCGTAGTAGCGGATCGCATTGGAGTAGGCGCGCTTGGCATCGGCCTTTCTTCCAAGACGTTGGTAGCATTGCCCGAGCCGCTGGTTGGTTGAGGCGGGGTTAGCACCGGCGGATAAAGCCGCTTCGTAAGCTTGGGCGGCTTTAGCGTAGTCACCGGAATTGAAGTATTGGCGGGCGCGGTTTGTGTGATCCCGCCAGGTCGGAGTGGTTTCGTCGGAGATGACTTCGCTGCCGCCAACCTGGGTCGTGTTTCCAGGAGTAGGTCGGATATCCACGGTGCCGGGGCTTGAGGTCGTGCCCGGGTTGGATGGGGCGGTGGTGTTGGTTGGTGGATCGGGGTCTTGCGATGAGGGCCGGGGCAGGGAACCTCCCGAATTGGTTGCAGGACCCTGGGTTATTGGAGTCAGGGTCAGGGAAGGCCTCATCGGAGAGATTGAGCCTTCAATCTCACTGGTACGGCCATTACCTGAAGCGGGGGGAAGCTGGGGTTCGGGGCGACCGCTGGCCTGAGGGCTGTCGTTCGTCCCTCGGTTCTGGTTAGCGAGGGCCTCTTGGCGGAGACGCTCGTACTCTTCACGTGAGACCTCCTTGGCTAGAGGGATCGCGTTGGACCTAGGATTTGGCTGGTTGGTTGGTTGTTCGAGTTTGCTGGTTTGAACCGGGGTGGGTTGAGCGGGGCCCTTGTTCGGGTTGGCCATGAGGGCGGCGCTGATGCCGATCGTGGCAACCAAGGCGGTGGCGGCAAGGGCGGCGCCCACGGCGGCGCGGCGATTTGGACGCGCGGGCTCGGGCACTTGGGTGAGCATTCGGCGGACGTGCTCTACCTTGATGCGATCTAGGGGCGAATTTGGCAGGAGCTCGGTGACCCGTTCGTAGCACACGAGGGCATCGGCGAGTTTGCCGAGGCGCTCCAAAGCATCGCCCTTAAGGGACATGGCATTGACATGGCTGGGGTCGGCTTGGAGGGCTTCTTCAGCGGCAAGGAAGGCTTCGTCGTGGCGGCCTTCGCCGAGGAGCTTGATGCCACTCTCGACCAAATCGTTATTTGCTTGCCGTGCGTCGGCGAGGGCTTCCTCGGGCAAGGCATGACCGCACGATCGACAGAACTGGCTGTCCAGCGTATTGGCCTTTTCACATTCCGAACACGTTACCAACAACATCACCTTCAAAAATTGAACGTTCTAACTTACCGGACGAGTTTACCTTTGTAGTCCGTTCGCCTCCCACGATTTGTTTCTTCATGATAAACCTCGGCGAGGCCATCGTATGCATATCCGGCGCGAATTCTAGCAATCTTACGACAGGCTTGATGGAGGATGTTATGCACGGCTTGCTTGCTGGTGCCGTTGATGGTGCCGATTTCATCGAAGGACTTTCCGACCATGCGATAGGCGATGACCTCCCGTTGTCGGCAAGTTAGCTTGGATTCTCGGAAGAGGTAGGCGAGTTCTCGCTTTGTGAGATAGAGGTAACTCGGTTGCGGCGGCGGCAACATGAGCCGGGCCTCCCGGCTCTTGGCAACGTTGAGTTTGCACCGGAAGGAGTCTTCGCTGTAGTGAGGTCGTTCCGGGTCTCGGGGGATGGAGCGCAACAAGGAATCAGCGAGTCGTGAAAGTTCAATGGTGGTCAATCGAGCGCTCCTATTATTAGTAGACATACGTATACCATAAATGGAGACATTGCGATTTTGTCAACCAGGATTTTGCGGTGCTTTGGGATGGACGGGTAGGCTTCGGTCGTGAACCCCATCGTCGCGACAGTCGTCCTTGCGAGCACCTGCCAGAACCTGCTCTTGGAGCCCCGGAAATCATTGACTTGGGAAACCAATCAATGGGTGAGTGGGGAGATTGATCCGGGGATCGCTTGGGTGGACGTGGTGCCGAGTTGGGATGTGGAGGGCACGGAATCGGGGGGCCACGTTGAGGTCAAGATTGAACGTGGGGGCGAAAAGTATAGCTTTGGGCCTTGGTCTTTGAAGGGGAGAACGAGTATTGAGAACCAAAAGGGGAGCGCGGGGGCGCTGTATACGGATACGTTTGTTCCCAGTGTGTCGGGGGGCGGGGCCAAGTTCACGGTGACGTTGGTGGCGGGTCCAGGCGGGGAAATGCCCAGGTTGCGCTGGCTAAGGCTGGCTTTTTCGGCGGGTAAGGGTGACGAACTCCCTTGGCGCGGGGAGGCAATTGAGGCGTTGGCGGTTCCGATTCGAGCTCAGGGCGATTACCCGGGGGGCAATGTGTTGTGTAGCCCGACGAGCGTCAGCATGGTCTTAAACTATTGGGCGAGGCAACTCAACCGGCCCCAGTTGGATGCGGACGTACCGATTGTGCAGGCATGCGTACATGACGTGGCGTGGAAAGGGACGGGGAATTGGGCATTCAATACAGCCTTTGCGACGACTCGGCCCGGCCTTTCGGCCTATGTCGCCCGGTTGGCAAACGTAAACACTCTTGAGGAGTGGCTCAAGAAGGGCGTGCCGGTCATTACGAGCGTGAGTTATGGATTGCTGAAGGGCAAGCCTGCTCGGGATGATAATGACGGGCATTTGGTGGTTGCGGTGGGTGTTGATCGCGATGGGAACATCGTGTTCAATGACCCAGGCAAGAAGCCGAATCGCCTGACCTACGGTCGTCAAGCATTTGAGCGAGCGTGGGCAGTGTCGAACAACACGGTCTATTTGATCCACCCAGATCGTTGGGATGTTCCGGCGCTGTAGTCCTCACCTAGTCCTTTAATTTGGCAACCCTATGAAACGGCTACCGATTATCCTCCTCGCTGTGTGCATTCTTGTCTGCGGAGGCGGGATGTTTGCACTAAACAAGTTCCGCGCCGCCGCAATGAACAGCGGGCCCAAGGTGAGCGATGTTTTCAAAGTGGACCGCGGACCGGTGGAGGTTCAGGTTGTTGAGAGCGGGGCGATCGAGGCGATTCGGGTTGTGGAGCTCAAGAGCCGAGCGGCGGGACGGCTCGCGAAACTGCTTCGGGACGAAGGTGACCAAGTCGCGGCGGGCGAATTGATCGCGACGATTGACCCGACGGAAACCCGTTTGCAGGTTGACCAAAACTCGGCCCAGTTGCGGGGAGCCGAGGCCAGCTTGGCTCGTCAGGATATCGAGATTCGGCAACGCCGAGTTACGGCCGCGACTACGCTGGAGCGAGCCCAGCAGAGGGTGGCTCAGTTGGAGCGAGAGGCGAAGGTGCAGCCGAGCCTGACGCGGTCGGGCATTGAATCGGCTCAAGCGGCTCTGGTCACGGCGGAGAAGCAGCTGGATCTCCTCGTGAAGTCCACTCAGCCCAACGAGCGCACCAGCGCGCAAAGCGAGGCGGATCAAGCGGAACTCAATTTTGATAATGCGGTGAAGGAGCAGGGTCGGCTGGACGCCTTGCTGAAGCAGGAATACGTGAGCCAGCGCGAGGTGGACGCCCAGCGGTTGCAGGTGGAATTGGCGCGAAGTCGTCGGGACACGGCGCGAACGCGATTGGCGCGATTGGCGGAGCAGCAACTTAATGAGAGGCGACAGGCCGAGGAGCGGGTGCGGCAAGCGCGGTCGGATTTGGCCCGGGCGAAAGCGGGCACAGTGCAGGATTCGGGCAAGCTCGCGGAGTTGAAAGATGCACGCATTGCCGTGCGGGAGGCGCAAGTGGCGTTGGCGGATGTGGATGCCTTGATTGCTGGCCGCCGTCAGGGGCAAGCAAGCGTAGATCAGATTAGGTCGAGCTTATCGGACAGTCAGCGGCAGCTTGCGGAGACGAGTATCAAGGCACCGTTTGCGGGGGTGATTACGAAGCGGCTTGTGCAGGAAGGCGAACTTGTGAGCAGTCTTAGTAGCTTTAGTAGCGGGACGCCAATTGTTCGATTGGAAGACCGTTCGCAGATGCTGGTTAAGCTCAATATTAATGAGATTGACGTCGCGAAATTGCGAGAAGGCATGAGGGCGACGATTCTTATTGATGCCTTGCCGAAGGACTCGTTCGATGGTGAGGTGACGAAGGTTGCGCCCGCCAAGTCGCAGGCGGAGGCGGGAGCAGGTCAAGGTCAGGTGGTTCGATACGAGGTGGAAGTCCGCCTCGATAATCCCAATGGCAAGATCAAGAGCGGCATGACGGCCAAATGCACGATGAAGGTGATTGATTTGGCGAAGGTGATTCGGGTGCCGGTGGATTACTTGATCAAGGAGGGCGACAAGCGGTACGTGATGGTGCTCCCGGAAAAGCCAACGCCGACCGACCTGGGGAAGAAGACCGAGGTCAAGACCGGAGCGGAATCCGCGTCGTTTATCCAAATCCTGAGCGGACTTAAAGAAGGGGTGAGTCTTAAGCGGCCGCCCTATAATGGGCCCAAGCGAGATGGCTCGAGCATAACGGTTGAGGGCTAATGAACCTCTGGGACGCTTTTAAGGTCGCTTTCGACATGTTGCGCGTGCATAAGATGCGCGCCTTCTTGACCATGCTGGGCGTGATCATCGGGGTGATGAGCGTCTCGTTGATTGTCCTCGCAATGTCGGCCTTTCAGACTTACGTGAGCGATCAGTTCGCACGGATTGGGAGCGATACCATTTTTGTAATGTTCAATCCGGGGCGCGAGGGCGCTGTTTTCGGGGATGTGGATGGCCTCAAGACGAGCGATATTGACTTTATCCAAACGCGAGTGCCGGAGATAGAGATCGCCAGTGGCTACCGCGAAGCAGGGAAACATGACCTACGAGCGGGAACGACAGAACTTGAGGGGGTCGGGGTCAAGGGCATTGACCAGAACTTTGTGACGCTGAACACGGTGGAGCTCTTGAAGGGGCGGCAGATCAGTGA
>JADLGZ010000068.1 GCA_020849075.1 Fimbriimonadaceae bacterium
ATATCCCGGGCCTATACACCATGACCGCGATGTCTCGCGACGAAGAGATCGCGACCGCCGCCATTCGGGGAGACAGTGAGACCGAGCGAAAGGCGAACGTCATGCTGATCGCGCTCGATGCGACCAATCTTGAACGTAATCTCTTCTTCTTCAGTCAGGTGATCGAGCTTGGGATCCCCATGGTTGCGGTGCTGACCATGTCCGATATCGTGAACCAGAAGGGGATCGAAATCGATCGCGTCGCTTTGGAGGCAAAGTTGGGCATTCCGGTTGTGCAGGTGGTCTCGCACAAAGGAGCGGGGATTTCCCGACTCAAGCAAGTCCTCAAAGAAGTCATTGACCAGGGCCAAGAACCCAGTCCCCTCCAATTCGAAAGCATTGAGTCTCGCTACATTTGGGCCGAGGAAGTTCATGCCGCCGCTTTCAAGGAGAATCCAGGCCTCAGGCTCCGCGCTCGCCAAGATCAGATTGATAAGTTCCTCACCCACCGGGTATTTGGCCTTGTCTTCTTCCTGCTGGTCATGTACGCCATGTTCCAAAGCGTGTATACGTTAGCGGCGCCGATCATGGACTTTATTGATGGGGGCTTTGGCAAGATCGGCGATCTTGTTGGGGGGGCGTTGGCACCCATACCCTGGCTTCAATCGCTGATTGTAGATGGCGTCATAGCGGGAATCGGTGGCGTGGTGGTGTTCCTGCCGCAGATCTTGATTCTGTTTGGGTTTGTTGCAATGCTGGAAGGTTCGGGCTACCTTGCCCGTGCCAGCTTCCTCATGGATAAGCTCTTCGGTTGGTGCGGGCTCAACGGCAAGGCGTTTATTCCGTTGCTGAGTTCATTTGCCTGCGCAATTCCCGGCATCATGTCGGCAAGGATCATGCCCGATAGCCGGTCCCGCTTGGCGACAATCTTGGTCGCGCCATTGATGTCGTGTTCGGCGCGATTGCCGGTTTACATCCTCCTCATCGGTGCGATTATCGAGCCTAAGTTTGGGCCATGGGTTGCGGGATTGACGCTGTTCGGAATGCACGCGCTCGGTGCCGTGATCAGTGTTCCCATCATCTGGTTCCTCAACCGCACGATCCTCAAGGGAAAACGGTTGCCATTCTTGATGGAATTGCCACCCTACCAGTGGCCGAAATGGCGCGAGGTTGGCAACGCGATGGTCAGCCGGGCCAAAGTCTTCCTGCAGACCGCCGGCACGATTATTGTCGTGATGTCCATCATCATCTGGGGCTTACTCTACTTCCCGCGCAGTGACGAGGCGGACGCAAAGTACAAACAGGAGTTTGCGGCTTCCATGACTGCCCAGTCAAATCAGTCCGATAAGGCTGAGCTAGAGGCGGACGAGACCAACTATGTGGACGCAAGGCGCCTCGAAGATTCCGCGCTCGGCAAGTTTGGCAAATTCATTGAGCCGGTTTTCCGCCCGGCCGGATTCGATTGGAGAATCAGCACCGCCATTCTTGCCGCGTTTCCGGCGAGAGAAGTCCTCGTAAGCAGCCTTGGCATCATTTTTGACCTCGGCACGGAAGAAGACGAGACCTCCACCAAACTTGTGCACAAGGTTCAAAACGCGAAGTGGCCCGATGGTTCGCCGCTCCTCACGACGGGCACGAGTTTCGCCCTCATGGTGTTCTTTGCGCTTTGCTGCCAGTGTGGCGCGACGCTCGCCGCCATCAAACGCGAGACCAACACGTGGAAGTGGCCATTATTTGTGTTCACTTACATGACCTCGCTAGCGTGGATCTTCGCCGTCATCGTCAACCAAGCCGTCAAGGCGTTTGGCGGCTAGCGGCGCGGGACTTCCGTCGCTCGGGGAAGTCTAATCCTTGTCTTCGTCCTCAAGCTCATCAAGGGCATGTCCGGGCGTGAGCTTGTTGAGGCGGGCGGGATCGGTGGGCAACTCGGCGGCGAGTGGGAGCGGCGGGCGGGTGTCAAATCCGCCAGTGACCGCTTTCTCTTTCACGTGGGCGCGCTCGGCCCGCTCCTCGGCGCCCGGCATGACGGGCCAAAGGGAGGCATCGGCATGATGCGACGCGACGAACTCGTTCCAGACTCGGAAATACACGTCGCGCGTTTGCTGGGCGATGACTTCCCAATTAAAATCAATGTAGAGCCGCGCCCGGGCCATCTTCTTCATGCGCTCGGCTTTGGCGGGGTTGTTCAGAATGTGCAAAACCGCCCAAGCAAGGGACTCGCCATTGCCTGAGTAGAAGTTTGTGCCGGTAACATTGTTCACACAGACTTCTTTGAGACCGCCCGCGTCCGAAGTTACGACCGCCGCGCCCGCCGCCATGCCCTCGAGGGCGACAATACCGAAGGGTTCGTAAAGGCTGGGGAACACCGCGACATCGGCACATCGGAAAAGCTGATGGAGTGAGCGATTGGCCATAAATCCTGTAAACAAAACCTTGTCTTGGAGGCCATACCAACGGACAAATTTTTCGAATCGCTCCCGATTCCCGCCTCCGACAATGACAAATTTGGTGTTCGGCTGCTGGGCAAGGATTGCGCTGGCGGAGTTGAGGAGAAGTTGGATGCCCTTTTCTCGTACAAATCGCCCGACATACATGACGATTTTCTCATTGGGGAGGGCAAGCTTTGCCCTCCATGCCTTGCGGTCGGCTTCGGTCCAATCAAACTCAAACTTCGGCGCATCGACGCCGTTGAAAATGATATCAATTTTATCGCTCGGAACCTGAAAAGATCGCTCGACTTGGCCCTTCATGAACTCGGAGCACACAATGACCCGCCACGCCTCATAGCTGAGCCAGTACTCCATTTCGTGGATGTACTTTTGCATGGGTGTGAAAATGCCGCCGTTGCGCCCCTCTTCTGTCGCGTGGATGGTGGCGACGACAGGGAGTTGGTACTCGTATTTGAGTTCTCTTGCGCTTTCAAGGGAGAGCCAATCGTGCGCGTGGAAGATGGTGGGCTGTCCTCCGGGTCGCCAATCCTCGAGAAGTTGGCGTACGCGCAGGTCGGTCGCGCGATTGAGGAGTTGGATTTCGTGGACGAAATTGTCGGGATCGCGTTCGAGATGGACCCGGTGGACATGCACCCCGCTTGGCTCGACTTCTTCGTCGGGGGCGAGGGGGGTGTTCTTCGTGACGACGTGGACCTCGATACCGAGTTTGACGAGTTCTTTGGAGAGGTCGTAAACGTGCGGACTGATGCCGCCGACGATGCGCGGAGGATATTCCCAAGACAGCATCACGACGCGAAGCACGACTCATTGTAGCTAACCAACTCGCCCATAATCTTGGCGATGGAAGGACGCATTGCCCTGCTCATTGAATCCGCGAAGCGCAAATTCCACCTCGGTGCTGTTGAGCAGGCCATCGAGTTGCTTGAGTGGGCAGTAGGCATCAGCGAGGAGCCGCAGGTTCAATTACTACTGGGGCAGCTACTCCTCGAGATGGCTCGACCAGAGGACGCGCTTGGCCCGCTTGAGCGCGCGACGAATTCGGAATTGACCAGCACGGCTGCGGCTCCTGCCCTTGCCCTTGCGCTTAGCTCAATGGGACAAAATGAAGCGGGCTATGCCCTCCTCCTGCCCCTAGTCGAACAGGAGCCAGCCCCTTTCGAGGCTCTGCTGAACTTCTCCCATGTTTGCTTCCATTTAGACCGAGGAGAGGAGGGTGCGGTCGCGGCCCGTCGCGCCTTGAAGCTGCAACCGAACTCCTCAACGGCGGCCATCAATACGTTTTTGTGCGCCCGTACCTTGGATGTGAGCGGTACCTGGCGAGAACTTGTTGAAGTAGCCATGGGACAACCAGGGACCGCTGCCCTTCGCGTGGCCGCTGCCGAATCGCTGTACTTCGACGACCTACACGAATCTGAGGTGATTGCGCTCCATCGCGAAGTGGGTGATCGCTTGGGCAAGACCTACAGTCCCACGCGACGCTTTGCTGGAACTCGAGATCCCAAGCGCACACTGAAGATTGGGTTCCTATCACCAGACTTTCGCTGCCATCCCGTTGCATCGTTCACGCTCAGCTTCCTCCGTTACCTTAAAGAACTTGGGTTTGAGCTGAGCTTCTATTCGCTAAACTTGCGAGAAGACTCTATAACTGAACGGTACAAAGAACTCGGGGACTTTCATCCTTGTGCAAGGCTGAGAGAAACCGCCATAGCCCAAAAGTGCCTTAGTGACTCTATTGACGTTCTATTTGATTTGGCCGGCTACACAGTCGGCGGACGCCCCGAGTTACTAGCGATTCACCCCGCACCACTGGTTTTCTCTGGCATTGGCTATCCGGCCTCGCTCCAAATTGAAGGGCTGACGGGTGAGCTTGCGGATCAAGATGGTCACGCGGATTGGCCCAGGCCCCTGATCCAGAAGCCGCTCTTATGCTACGAACCGACGGTGGACGCCCCAGCTATCGAGGCAGCGTCATCAGGTGCTTTCACTTGGGGAGCCTATTGCAACGCGAAAAAGATCAATCGGCAGACCGCTATGTTGTGGTCAGAGGTCCTTCGGGCAACGCCTGGATCACGTTTGCGATGCATGTCCGCTCAGTTCTCGAAAGCGAGTGAGCGCACCCTAGTTGGCCGATACTTTGATGAAGTTGGAATAGGGAACGCCGAGCTGGTTGAGGGGCCCGTGGACTACGCGGGTTACATGTCGGAGTTCAACGCGGTAGATGGGATATTGGACACCTATCCGTTCAATGGTGCAACGACGACGCTTGATGCGCTGATCATGGGAGTACCCGTAGTGACGCTGAAAGGCACATCTCACCGTTCAAGAGTAGGCGCATCATTACTCGAAGGTCTTGGTCATTTAGAGTGGAGCGCGAACGATTCGGATGACTTCATTGAACGAGCGCAACAGATATTCACGGCAGGGAAGCGCCCTTCGTCGCATAGGGTAGCTCTAAGGAGTCAGGTGCATTCTTCGTTGTTGATGGATGGCAGACAATACGCACGGTGCTTTGGGCTTGCGGTACGTTCGCACTGGGAACAATACTGCAACCCCTAGTTTCGGTCTTGCCGCGATCTCCATCAACAACTTTATCCTGCCAAAATAGAGCTTGTGATCACGCTCCTTGACCAGCAGATAGACCATGCAATGAAGTTGTTTGCCAACGATCAGCGCCAAAAGGCGTTGGACGTGCTTCTGAAGGTCGTTGAGGAGCACCCGGACAAGGCAAATGCCGTGCATGGGCTGGCGATGATGTACTTGAACCTAGATCGCCCGGATGAAGCACTTCCGTTTTTGGAACGGTCAGTAGAACTGGAACCCAACAACCCGGTGTACTACTGCAATTTTGGTGCTTATTGGACGCGGATCAATGAGCACGAGAAGTCTCTGGTTCAGCTCTTTAAAGCGCTTGAGCTGAAGCCAGATTATACGGACGCGATGCTCAATATCGGCCATGTTATGAGCATGCTGGGGCGGTTTGATGAGGCCATTGAGTGGGCCACCAAGGCATCTGCAATCGTCCCAGGAGACGAGCAGCTCACGATGAACTTGTACACCTACCTTCGAGATCAGGATTTTGAGAAGGGCTTCAAGTTCTTACGCGAGAAACTCTCCCAATACGATCGCCCCCATTTTTGGCGAGTTGTTTGTAGCGACTCCCTATATTCGGATCAAATTACCGAACAAGAAGTTGACGACCTTCACTTTGAATTGGGTAAGAAAGTTGCAAATATCGCTCCGACGCGCCGCTATCTCGCCAAGCCAGACCCGGACCGCAAGATTCGTATTGGATTTCTGTCCAGCGACTTGCGACGCCACTCCGTTTCGTTCTTCTTATTGGAATGGCTTCGGCATCTAGACAAGGAGAAGTTTGACGTGGTGTTCTACTTGGCGATGGGCGCGCCCGACGACATCACCGAACTATACCGAGAGGTTGGTAAGGTAGAGATCGCCATGGTCAGCAAGATCCAATCTCTTGTGAACCTCGTATACAACGACAAGATTGATATTCTTTATGATCTCAACGGACTGACGATTGGCGGACGCCCCGATGTGATGGCGGTGAAGCCTGCCCCAATTCAGGTCTCCGCAATTGGATACGCGCACTCACTCGGTCTAGAGCGCATGGATTACCGCCTAGCTGATTGGATTACTGACCCTGAGGGCTCCGAGGCCCACTACGCCGAGAAACTGGCCCGTGTTGATGGTTGCTTCCTTTGCTACGGGATCCTTGATCCCTTGCCAGATATTGAAGACACGCCAGACCGGCCCGTAATTTTTGGCTCATTCAACAACCACCTTAAAATCAACAGAACGACGGTGAAACTATGGGCCGACGTGGTGAAGGCCAATCCGGGTTGCATTCTCCTATTGAAGGCACTAGGCTTGCGTCACCCACCAATCCGCAAAGCGGTGACGGGTTGGTTTGAGGCCGAAGGCGTAACGGATCAGCTTCGAATCTTGGAGCCTCAGGACGAAGTTGTCGCACACCAGGCAATGTATCGCGAGATTGACATCACGCTCGATACATTTCCATACAACGGCACGACGACGACCATGGAATCCCTATTGATGGGTGTGCCAGTCATTACTCTTGAGGGCAAAGTCCACCGTGGCCGGGTCAGTAGCTCGCTCCTCCAGAATGCGGGACTCGGTGAGAATGTAGCCCGATCCCCAGAAGAGTTTGTGAGGATCGCGAGCAATGCGGCCAAGAATATTGACTCCCTTAGAACAGGGAAGCGTGCTCTGCGCGAGAAGATTAAATCCTCGCCGCTGTTTGATGCACAGGCTTACGCCGATAAGATGGGCGCCTTCATGGAGAAGGCATGGAGAGATTATTGCGCTGGTCAAGGGGCGGGAAGTAGGTAATTAGATATAGTCTAGTTCCTTAAGCATTCGCGGATTCTGCCGCCAGTCGGGTCGGACTTTCACGAATAGCTCAAGAAACACGCGGCGGTCAAGAACGGCCTCGATTTCTCCCCTCGCCTCGGTGCCAATCTTCTTTATCATTTCACCGCGCTTTCCGATGAGAACAGCCTTCTGACCTTCTTTTTCAACGACCAGCGAGATCAGAATTTTGGTTAGGTTTGCATCGTCCACCCAGTCGTCAACGATCGCCGCGACCGCGTGCGGGATCTCCTGCCGAGTGAGTCGGAGCGCTTTCTCACGAACCAATTCAGCAGCTAGGCGGCGCATTGGTTGATCGGTTACCTCGTCCTCGGGGTAGAGGAGGGGGCCTACTGGAAGTAAGCCAATAATCATATTGACTAGTTTGTCAACGTTGCGCCCACGCGGAAGGGTGGTCATCATGACTTGGTCGGTTCCATAAAGTTTGGAATACGCCTGAAAGTTGTCCTGAACGTCAACTGCTTTGAGCAAGTCCATCTTGTTCATGCACAAAATCACGTTGGGTCTCGCTTTGCCATCCGCGCCAATCCATCCTTGAAGCTTGAGTAGTCCGACAATAGCTTCTTCATTCTTGTCAGGCTTGCGCGACCCATCAACCATGACAATGAGTACATCGGCACCTTCAAGGCTGCCTTGTGCGGTCTCATTGAGGACCTTGCCTAGATGGGTGTGCGCCTTGTGGACCCCCGGCGTATCAATAATCACCATTTGGTAGGCATCGGTCGTTGCGATACCAAGAACCCGGTGGCGGGTTGTTTGAGCCTTATCGCTGACGATACTGACTTTTTGCCCAACGAGCAGGTTAGTCAAAGTGCTCTTTCCGGTGTTCGGCTGGCCAACGAGGGCCACCATGCCACAGGGTCTATTCACGCTTTCGGAAGACAATATTCATCTCCGCGATGTCAAAGTCGCTTTGTTCGGGGCGTTTTCGGCCGTTTCGACGTCCACGGCGTCGTCCCTGATGCTGGGCCCGCCTTTCGTGGATGGCTTCCTCTTCGACGGCAATGGTCTCTTCCAGCTCAGAGGGCTTAAACACCAGGTCGGTTGCCATCTCTTCGGTCCACCCTTCTTCCACCCAAGTGTCTACCTTCATGATTGGGACATCGAAGTGCATGTCGTCATAGTACAGGGTGTTCTCGGCTCGATCTGGAATCTCTTCGATCCGGAGCAGATCATCAATTTGGGCATTGAGGATGGCTTCAATCTCGCTCTTCGACCCCACTAGGAAGGTCTGGGTTTGCCCATCGGACACCGAGAGCTTTATCTGTCCGCCTTCAGTAGTTGTCCATTCTCGACGCTGAAGGTTATATGCAGACTGCTTTTCGGGGAGGGCGACAATCCGATTGCCCGCTCCGCGGGCATGAAGGGTGAAAAAGGGCAGGCGAGCATGAACCAAGTCTTCTTGGAAGTTCCAGACATGGGCACCGGCAAGTTCGCCTAGTGCGCGGAACAGAGCTGGGGTTACGACGGGCTCACCGAGGAAAACGCTGCACCATTTGTTCTTGGGGTCGTCGTTGAACTCACGTAAAACGAAGCTGGGTAAACCGGTAGCGGTGTATTCGCCGAGAACCATGCTGTCCTCTGGGATCGCGAAGTAGCTTGGCTCAAGTTGACCTCCTTCAATCAGCAAACTTTCGGGAAACGCCTCGCTAAGTGGATGTTTACGATGGACGATAGCGGTTCCACTCTTGCTCGCAAACGGTTGCCTCTTAAGCGCGATGCCGGTCACTTCGCGAACTCGTTCCAGGGCGTCGCGACCAGTGTCAAAGAGGCCCGCGGTGTACATCCAGAAGAGAACCTTGTTGTCGCGTTGAAGACGAGACTTGATGGCGCTCCTGACCTCTGGTCGAATATCCCACGCGTTTAGGAATACATAGACCTTGGCTTCGGGGAATTGCTCTCGGTGGGCGAGATCGCTGAGAAGGTAGAAGCCTGCGCTGAGACCTGAGCGCAGTACTGATTCTCGGACGTTTTGAACGAGAAGCGAGAATGCGCGCTGATCCACTAGGTAGGCGAGTGATCGTTCATCTATGAAGACGGCAACATCTGGATCTCCGAGGGGGACCGCCATTCGGTTAATGAGGGCTTCCTTGACTTGGGAGGCTCTTTCCCAAATTCCCGGCGATCGAAGCCAGCCATTGCCCCAAAGGTCCATCCAGCAGACGCCGCCCCCGTGAGCCAGTGCGGCACCAAGACCTCGCCAGTGGACCGTTTCCAAAGACTGAGGCGTCTTCATGACGGGATTGAAGTCATCGGGCTCGAACTTCGCCGTGATCGGTGTCTTGAAATCTTCTTCGCTAACGTATAGTTTGCCGTTCAGGGCAAAGCTATCAATGGGGCCAGGGAACGGGCACGTTCCCCCCGGTTCACGATTCTTATAGCTAGGCGGCCCGGCGATAAAGTCCACTTCGGGGTTGCGGAGTAACTTTCCGAGCGATAAGTGTCCGCTCGCCGGATGGCTCCATTCAAACGTGTATCCGTAGCTAACACCCACGAGGTAGCGGCCCTCACTCGCCTTTTTGGCGACATGGGCCAACTTGCCGATTCGCTCTACCGTGATGTCACTAAGGAACAGATGGTAGTCCACCCAGCGACGAGTTTTCCTTCCGGTACGGACGAACTCTTCACCGCTTCTAACTTCGCTACTGAAGTCGGGTGCCGTCAATGTCTCGAACTGGGCTTGCCCATCGAACCAGCTTGCGCAGAGGGCAATATTATCGTTGCGATATCGCATCCGTACCCAATCACGAAAAGCCTCTTGGGCCGCAATGCTCGTGTCATAGCCCCAACCTGCAGCAAAGAACCACTCGCCACGCTCCAGATGGACGCCCATGATTTGGTCAGCGTGGGGGGCCTCGGCAAGCTTGGCAATGAAGTTGGTGAGGCAGCGTTCTGCATCTTCCCAATACTCGGTGTCACAGACACTCGGGTCACCCAGTCCACCGCTCTCCGACACATACTTGGCCTTTCGATAAACATTCTCCCAACCCGAAGCTGCGGAGAAAACGGTGCGAAAAATGACTTGAGCCTCGGGAGCGACCTCGACGGTGCGTTTAAGTAGATAGCTCGCGAACTTAGCGGCCTCAGCTACATCCCCATCTTGATTGACTTCAAGATCAACGTAGTGAACAAACACGCCGATCCCGGCCTCAGCCGCATACTTAATCTCTTCAAGAACGACATCAAGTCGGCTCTCGTCAGAAGCATTTCCGAAGAAGAATACAGGCGGGTAAACACGGTGATCTCGAACTAGTGTTGGGATTCCATTTCGAACGATAACCTGTGGAGCCTCTGCGGGAATGCGAACAATCTCACGGCGGACCGGCTCTGGCGGTGCCGGTGCCGGTGCCGGTTCTGCTTGCGGTGTCTGGCGAGGCTCGCGCCGATTCTGAGGCTTCTGCTTTTGAGTGGCTTCCGTCCGCGAACGAAAAGTGGGGACGGGTACGGTCTCTCCCTCGCGCAGATCAATCGTGACCAGTTGACCCACGTCCGCCGCTTTGGCTGGACGCCCTTTTGGCTTGTCTTGCGTCGTACGTGGTCTAAGCTTTACAGAGGGCAATGGGTGGCCCTGGGCATTGGAAATGAGATTCAGGAGAGACGGGGCCGGCTCTTCCGAGGAGACCACTTCCTTCCGGGGACGACCCCTCGGTCGCTTTGGAGCTTCATTCTCAACGGGCTCCTTTCGAGGGCGCCCCCGTGGGCGCTTTGGAACTGGCTCTGCGGGCGGCTCTTTCCGGGGACGTCCACGCGGCCGCTTTGGTTCTGTTACCTCACTGGCGACTACCTCGTTCTTCGGTCGTCCCCGTCCTCTAACCACGGGTGTTTCGTCCGGAGTAGGTTCTACTGTTTTAGAAGGCTTGATGTTCTTTGCGGTGTCGAATAGCATAGGTTCTGGTTAAAAATCGTGTGAAAATCCTCGCGAGATAAATGGCGAGGCAGGGGGGCCATCAAGTGGACAGCAACACTGTCTGGGGCCGAGAAGCTGTCGACACGGGGGCGCGACAGGGATGGCTTACGGCTCATGAATCTAAGAATTATGGCAGATTAACATAGCGAAAATCGCGCCTAATGAAACTTGCGCTACCTGCCAATGATGCAGGGAGAGCATGCAAATCAATCTACTTCAGATGTTTGGCCAGGCAATGGGGCTCCCAGCGGGGCCTGCTACCTCCGGAGTTTCGGGGTTTGCAGAGTTCTTACTTGCCGCGTCGCCGCCCGGTGTGCCGCCAGCTTGGCCGCCAGTCCCACCAATTTCTGGCGTGTCTAGCGAGACAGGGAAGGAACTCTCCATAAAGCCGAATGCTGGAGAAAGCGAACTGGACCCTGATCCGAAGAACCAAAGCAACGACAGACTTCTCAGTGCGTTTGGATATGCAGTTGCGCCACAGTTGGCTCCAGAGTTCCTTCCAGCTCAGCCTGAGCAAGGCGGGGTACGAGATGGAGGGATTCGGCCTTTCATGCCCGGATTGCCGCCATTTCCTAGTCAACCGATGAATTGGAGTTGGAATCATGTACCCAAGCCTAAGTTATCCCTTCCGCCCATAGATTTCACCCGTCCAATTTGGCAGCAGCGCCCATCGTGGCCAGGCTTTACAGGCCATTCAACGCATCCGTTACCGAATTTGCCCGAATGGCACCCTGGGATGACCTCTTGGAAAGGAGCTGCTTTGCCTTCCTCCCACCATATGGAGCCAACAGTCGCGGTTAGCGGCTTGGTTCGGCAGCCGAATGCGCAAGAACTTGATCCGCAAATGCTCGCCGATCTCGGTGTCGTCGCCATTGAAGGGGCTTCCTTGGAGCCTGTCGCCCAGCGGTTGGCCATTGCAGTTCCAAGCGAAAACCTTAGTGTAGAGGTGCCTCCAATATCAGCTCCGATTGTTGAAACAAGCCAGGCTGTTGAAACACCCAAGACCGATTCACCCACCCCCACGCTGCTGTTTGAATCACCTCTGGAGGTGCTGCCGGTCGAAGTCGCGGCGGTTGAAGGCGTTGCGGTACAACCTGTGCTTAAGAAGGCGGCAACCCAAACATCTCCACCGACGAGTATCAATCCCTCGGTAGCCGCAGAGCCAATCGCCTTGGAGTCCGCAGATGTTGCGAACACTGACATCTTGGAGCCGCTCGATAGGCGTGTTGTAACTCCGAATGCCCAAAAGGGACACATCGAGACGGTAGCACCTGATCCACTGATCAAAGCTCCCATCGAGCCAGCGGACGGGGGCGAACCTATCGCTCTCAAGCAGTCACCTGATGAGACCATTGACGCTAACCCCAGAGAGCCCTTGTCCAAAGCTGACCCGTCGGTCAGCCCGTTCCAGGTTCGTCCCAACCTTCCCGTTGATCGTCAAGTAGAGCCCAACAGTGTCCGTCCTGCGGAGCTCCATCCACGGGAACGAGCCGAGGTCATTGCCCAAACCATTGACAGAGTAGAGCGAATGGCGATCCACCGTCCGCTCAGTCAAATGGTGATCCGCCTGATGCCCAAAGAGCTTGGTGAAATTACCCTCACGATAAGGTCAGCGGGCAGTCGCTCCGAAGCGACGGTGGAGGCGACCGATCAGCGCGTCGTTCACGCGCTGCAGGCAGAGCAGCCGCGACTAAGCCAGTCGCTAGAAGCTAAGGGAGTTAGCCTTGGCTCGCTGTCATTCCAATTTAACGAGCAAAGCCAACACGAGATGGCCCACGCCGAATCTTCTAAGTCATTTGTGCCCCAAGCCTCAGGCGAAAGCACACCGGCCCAGACTCCGATTCCAGTCGTAACGAACTCGGATTCTCTTGATCTTGTGATCTGATATGTCTACAGAAATCTCCCCCGTTGCCAGTTCATTCTTCGGCCTTTCGCCAGCAAAGCGTAAGTCTGAGCTCGATATGGCCACATTCATCCGTCTGCTTACCGTGCAG
>JADLGZ010000069.1 GCA_020849075.1 Fimbriimonadaceae bacterium
AAGGAAGGGCAACGTCGTATTGTTACAATCCCAAGTTCGTTTGCCTATGGTGATCGTGGTGCCCCTCCGACGATCCCTCCGGGGGCAACTCTTGTATTTGATATCGAGCTTGTCAAACTCAATTAGCTCTTAATCTCTTCCAAGAACTCTTTCCAAAGCGCGTCGGCGTCCTTACCTGTCACTCGAACAAACTCCGGCATCGGATCCTCGGCATTTCTTAACGCGAGGTCGAGGCATGGAACGAGTGCCATGTTGTACTTGCGTGATGCCCATGCTAGCCAAACTGCCGTAGTTCGGTATCCGTCGGTGAGCTTGCTCTTTTCTGGGTCTACCTTGGTCCTGCTGCGCCCTGCTTGCAACTCTGGCTCGTAGCGCCACCACCTGATATAGTCGGCAATTCCCTCGACCAGCCACCCTGGTTTCTTGTCCGAGTCGGGATACGCCTGAATTACATGCGTGAGTTCGTGTACGACCACCCCGAGGTCATCTGGATGATCTGTGATCCAGCTACCTTGAATCGTAATCGCCGGACCGCTGGCATAGGCGGGTGCGCCCTCAAATGGCTTGATGATCAGACTGATGACCTTCGATGGTTTATATGCACCGCCTTTCATTTTGCCGGTCATCGGATCGCGCCCATCTGTGGCAAGCAGCGTCGTTACGATTGGAAACCACTTCTCTGCCAGCAGTCTCGCTTCCCTTCCCCACTCCTTGCCCTCCGGAAACTCTGAAGTATCCACGGCAATAATGGGTGTCTTCATTGCGGGTGCGAGCGGATAGACGTTCTTGTTTTGAGTTAGCAGGACGAGAGCAACAGCCGGGATCACCGAACAATGTTACTCGCTACATTCGGCTGGCGAGCCAGGCCGAATTGTTAAGCACCATTTCCTTGTGCCAATCATGCCCGCCCGGGTAGGCGACGAGTTGTTTCTCCTCGGCTGACAAGGCTTCAAAAACAGACTCGACCGTTTCTGGCCGACAGGCTGGGTCTTTCTCGCCGTAGGTCACCAGCGTTGGCACTTGGCAATGCGTCGCCATGTTCAGCGTGTCGTAGTAGCTTAGGGTGTGCATCACACGTTCGCGACCAAGAGGGGCGTCCTCCATGAGGTCAACGAGTTCCTTCAGCGGGTAGCGGTAAGCGTTGCGGCTAAGGGCAAAGGGCATGGCCGCCAAAAAAGGCATGTCGGCGGCTACGGCTTTTACGATCGGAGACATTGCACCCGCCCAGATCGATAACCCAGCCCCTTGGCTCATGCCCATCACGCCAATCCGCTCCTCGTCCACTTCGCTTTGAGCTTGCAGCACTCGAATGGCGACCAATACATGCTGAATGAGCTTCCGAAAGATCCATGTTTCTGGGGCGAGAGCTCCTTCCGCGAAGTAGCCTCGAGCTACCTCGTACTTCTCTTGATGGAAGGCCCCGAGCCCGTGAAGATTCAGCGACATGCTGACGAAGCCTTCACGGGTGCCGTATTCATTTGGGAGCAGCGATTCACGCCCGTAGGGTGGGATCCAAAGGAAGCTCCGGACTCGCTTGGCCGAACTTGGATAAGCAATCCAACCTTCCAGTGGCTGCCCCTCCGCCCCGCATAGGAGTAGTTTATCAATCAGATGTCCCGTTGGCGAGACACGGTCTGTTCGCTCACGCTTGAAGTACAACGGTACCTCCGCGGTCTCTGCAACCACACCAGCCCAAAACTCTTCAAAGTCTTCCGGTAGATATGGTTGGAACTCAGCCACGACTAACTTGGGACACCCATTGAGCGCTGAACGGTATCAACGTGCAAGCCCGTCGTCATCAGCCAAGCCGTGGCGCGCTGAATCTCTTCGATCGGTCCATCAAGGCGAACTTGCACCCAACCATAATCGGGCTCAATACTTGCCTTTACAACGTTGACTTGGACATTGAATTCTCGGCAGAGGCGCCAGAGCCACGGTTGGTCGCATTGCTCGGCGCGACCCGTAAGGTTGATATCGACCGACGTAGTCATAGAACATTAGAAAGTGTACCCATGAGTAAGCTAAACTCAAGTGTGCGACTTGCAGTGCCGTTTTGTGCCCTAGCCATTTCTGGCTGTGGGCTCCCAAACATTGTGGGGAAGTGGGAGAATGCCAGCTTCCTTGATGGAAAGGCAAAAGTTGTGTACGAATTCCGTCCAGACGGCACCTTTATGAGTTCTGTTCAAATGGATATGTCGGATACCGGAATGGTGATGAATGCAACTGGTCATGGTACTTACACACTGAAGAAAGATCGCCTCGCAACGAACATCAAGGACTTTGCCCTTGATGGGGTGCCAGACTCAGTCAACCGAGAAGTCCGGCGGAACTTACCACGCATGGGTCGGCGATCCATCAGCGGCTCATTGCAATGGAGAACACCAGATTCATTTGTCCTGATCGAAGATATTCGCGGTACAACGATGATCTTTGAGAGGGTCAAGAAGTGAAGCGCATTGCCGTGATCATGGCGGGCGGATCAGGCGAACGGTTTTGGCCCCTCTCCCGACAGTCGCACCCCAAACAACTTCTTAAGCTGGCGCATCCGGACAAGTCACTCTTGGCTCAATCAATTGAGCGAATTCAGCCCATCGTAGGACTTGAGAACATCATCATTGCAACCGCACCTCATCTCCTCGATCCAATCAGCGCGGCGCTTCCCTTCTTGGGTCCTTCGCAAATCCAAGCAGAGCCCCACAAACGAAACACAGCCGGGTGCCTGGTTTGGACCGCGGCCAATATCCTCGCTCGCGATCCATCGCTCCGCGAGACGGCTTCCATTGCGGTCCTAACAGCTGATCATAGAATTGAACCGGATGAAGGTTTTCAACGGACGATCCGCGCCGCTTTAGAACTAGCCGAGGAAACGGGCGGATTGGTAACCATCGGTATCCGTCCTGATCGCCCAGAAACCGGCTACGGCTACATTGAATTGGCCAGCGACCTCGAGAGCCGCCAAAACGTGGCCTGCCACAGCGTGCGCGCCTTCAAAGAAAAGCCTGACTTGGCGACAGCGGGCCAGTTCCTCGCCAGCGGCCGGTTCCTCTGGAATAGCGGCACCTTCTTCTGGCGACTAGATGCCTTTCTTTCGGAACTTGCCATTGCCGCCCCCGACTTATTTTCAAGCATCGAGAAGATCGCCTTCCAATTACGCGAGAAGGACGAAATCGGAGCAACGGCTACCTTTGCCACGTTGCCAAGTATCTCTATTGACTACGCCCTAATGGAGCGGGCAAAGAAGGTCTTTGTAGTCAGCGCTGACTTCAACTGGGACGACGTTGGTTCTTGGGATGCCCTTGATCGGAGTTTGCCCCACGATGATTCAGGGAATGTGACGCAGGGCTCGTCGCTCTTGGTGGACACCAAGAACTCAATCGTAATGAATGAGCATGCTGGCCTTACTACGTGCATACTTGGCGTGGACGGATTAGTTGTTGCAGTAACCGGCGACGCATTGCTGGTCATCCCCAAAGATCGAGCGCAAGAAGTTAAGACACTCGTTGACCAATTAAAGGTGCAACGCACAGACCTCTTGTAGCAGCCTAGTTTCGCTGAGACAAGGTAACAGGGCGCAAGATAGCGCGAAGGCTAAACTCATCGCCTACCTGCTTGACAAAGAAAGGCTTGATGGCCCCTCGCTCTTGGAACCACATCGCGCCTGAATCCTTGTCCCATACGAGATCCAAGGTTGCGGAACGACCCTCGTATCGGATCACATAGTCAGGACTACCGGAGGCATTTGCCATGGCGCCCGGTTTGACGGCTTCCTTCAAAATAGGCTCCAAGACGGTGGCCCACCCTTTCGGCGTACTGTACTCGCGGAATACCGATACCCCAGGCCAATAAGACTGAAGGTCTCCCTTACTATTTGCAGGCTGGAGGACCAAGACCCGGACTTGATTCGGGTATTCCAATGCATCAATGGCCGCTTCTGAGAAGCTTGGATCATACTTCGGTGGCTTCACGAAGAACGGGTAGGCGATCAAGCCGACCCCGCTGATAATCATTGCCCAAAATAACTTTGCCATCTGGCGTTCACCCAAGGATTTATGCCTTGAACGCGCAATTGTTCAGGCCAGTAGGACTACGGGAAACGCCGTGACTTAACGATCTTTGAGCATGCCGACATGAGTCCAGTCCATCTGGAGCCCCGTACGCTTGGACATCGTAGCCAATTGTCGGCGGAACTGAGGAAGATCGCCCGCTTCCCCTTCTATAACGATTGTTCCTTGAACAGTAGAGATCTTTAGGACATTATGTGGATTATTCATAAGCTGTACGAGCTCGTAGAAGTGACCAATCAACTGGGGGTCCTCGGCGTCCACTCCAATTAATGCGCCGCTCGCCTTCTCGCCAAGAACACGATCCAATACTCCTTGAAACTGGGCTAGTTGGGCCTTGGGGACTCGGCAATGATAAACAACGCCGACACCCTTGTGTTCTATCAAAAGGCTAGGTTCGGCACTCTCCTCGCCCGCTTGTTGAACCTTATGGATCGGTCCTTGTTCGGAGGGATTCTTGGCTTGGGACACCCCGAATCCCAGGGATGCCCAAATTGCCAAGCCCGTTAACAATACCGCCACCAACCCCCAACCAATTGAGGGACGTTGGGTGGTGTTCTGTGCCGTCTCGTGTTCTAGCTCTTGCTTCGGATTTGATTCGGGAGCCAAGTGACGGGCAAGCTGCGGTAGCGCAATAGTTGTAGCTTGGGTCACGCTCTCTATTGTGAGCCCGAAACGCTCGGCTAATTGATCCAATGCACCCGCGCCGAATAGGTTAGCAACGAGAGTATCGGATACTTGGGTCGGTTCATCGTGCAACCAGCGCTCAAGATTGCCGCCAAAACCGGCGGAGCGGACGCGGTCGAAAAACCCTTTAACTCCCCCATCGCTGCCCCGAACATGGTTGACCAAGGCGCGAGCAATGTCCTCGGCTTTGTCACCCAGCATAGGGCGTAACAGTTCAATGAGTTCGTCCATTGGCACGAATGTACCTGCTTAGTGCCGGAGCGATTCAAATGCCAAAGCAAACAAGCGGAGCACCTTGCCACGATGGCTGATTGCGTGCTTTTGGTCTGAGGTTAAGTCTGCCATCGTACAACCCATCTCGGGGAGCCAAAAGATGGGGTCATAGCCAAATCCCCCTCTACCGCTCGGAGTCGTGGCAATTGTTCCTTCGCAGCAAGCTTCAAACACCCTCGTGTCATGGGACGGATTAGCCAGAGCAACACAGCAACGAAATCGAGCCGACCGGTTTGCTTGCCCCTCTAGTTCCGCTAGTAGGAGTCCCATTTTCTCCGGGAATGGCATCTCTTCCCCACCAAATCGTTTGGAATAAAGACCTGGAGCACCACCAAGGGCATCAATCTCTAGCCCAGCATCATCCGCAAGGCACCATTCGCCAGTGTGGGCCGCTGCGTGCTCGGCCTTGATTGTCGCATTCTCCGCATACGTGGTTCCAGTTTCCTCAGGCTCCTGCTGGTGAGGAAAATCAAGAAGCGTAAGGATCTCAACCTCGGGCAACAACTGGGCAAGAATGGTCATCATCTCGCCGCCCTTCTTCGGGTTATGAGTGGCAATGACGAGGCGTTTCAGAAGTTCACCCCCGTACCTGTGCCAAATCCTTGACCACGAGTGCCCTTGCCAAAGGGTGTCAGGAATGGCATGGCTTTCAGGCGGATGAAAAAGGCAACTGATGTACCGTTTCGAAAGCCTGTCTTGTTGTCCGTGACCTCAAGCAAAGCATCCGCATCGTGAAGGTCATACATGAGGCTGGCCTGACGGGTTTCAAACTCCCTCGTGTATCCATTCCAGCCTAGCAAGAACCCCGCAGTCAGCTTGCCCCACCGCATTCCCTCCGCAATGAAGTTCACCGCGCCAAACTGACTCCGGGTGCCGTCGTAACGAGCTCCCATATAGAACTTGGTTGACTGACCCTGAAAGACGAGCGCGTCTAACCGGACGCTGTTCCATAGGCAGGCATAGGTGTCATAGGTTGCGCTAGTTCTGAACTGGAACGACGGTGATGGACTCCATTCCAATCGCGCTCCAACAGTTTGCCAACTGGAAGCGAGGTTCCGCTCCCGGGCCATGAGGTCATAGCCGCTTTGAGCGGCTATGACCAGCGTGGGATGTAACCGAAAACTCACGTCTCCGCCGATAAGGTCAGTCCGCCCAAAGCGATCCATCTGCAAAGGTGAATATCCCTGCGGCCTAAGGTAGTTATATCGGATATTAATATAAGAATCACCGCCTAACCTATACCGATATCCAGCATCAGCGCCAAAGACAAATTGCGCTGTGTCGTCGCTGTAGAAGCCTTGCTTGAACCGCCCTGCAATCTGAATATCACTTCGGCCATAAGACACTGCTTGCTGCGGGAGGGTCAGTTCGACTGTGCTGCGACGAATGGGCTCTCGCTTCACTGCATCAATAAGTTCGCCAGCCGTAAACTCGGCGATGAGGTTGAACTTCCCTGGGTTCTTAACCCCAAAAAGGCGGTTGGTGTCGCTTCGGAGGGAGAGCAGTGGAGTTCGGTCCGTAGCCGAAAAGAAATTCTCGATCTCTCCGATCGGTACAGATCGTTGATAGGCCAGTTCTGCGTCAAAGCTCGAAAATCGCTTTGTGGACAAGAAGCTCAAGTCAACTACTCTTCGATCCTGCGAAAAGCTACCGGAACGCGAGGTGTACGAATTCAACTTAACATCGGTAACAGTGTGAATACCACTCCCCCAGATCCGCTCATCCCGAAGGGTAAGAGACTGCGTTGCGCTTCGAAATGAACTTGAACGATTCCCAACATGGTTGAGCGACAATCGCGTTTTGCCGTTCAGAAACGGAAAAGCATAGACTCCATTCAGAGTGAATAGCTCGTTTTGGGGGGCGGTCATGTAATTCTGATCGCCGTAGTTGGTTGTCAGGGTGAGTGTCCCGTGACCTAGGAGTTGGCTGTGATCCAACGAAGCCGTTCTCGTGGTTCGTGGACCGAATACGTTATAGACCTTTGCCGTACCCTTTATGATGGAATCGCGATACTTAAACTCAGCGCCAAGCCCAGTTCCCAGTTTGCTCATTAGGTCCACCTTTGCATCCAGCAAATCATCTCCCTGAAGCCCAATTCCCCATCGGGTTTTTACGAAGTACCCCTCGTCGGCGCTCTTGCCAACTTCCGGCAGGTAGCGGGGCAGGTGCTCATCAAGTGGAAGGCTCAAGTACGGCAAACTGAGAATGGTCTTGCCCTTGATGACGAGGCCGACATGGCGGAGGATTATTCGATCGTCCTTAAAGACTTCGATCTCTCGTGCCCGTAAATGATAGTGAGGGGTTGGCAAATCGCAGGTCGTACAATTTCCGTTGACTAAGACATAGTGGGTTTCGCTTGCTTTGCCCCGCTCACCCCGAATAATGAGATTTTGCTGTAGCCCCCCCTTTACGAGGCTCGGCTCAACTACGGTACCGGCATTGGCAAACTCGACCGTCTTGTCCTTAAAATTTACCGTAACTGAATCGCCTTCATAGTTTAGTCCTGGACCGCTAACTTGCACTTTTCCTTTCAAGTCAAATATCCGCGTTTTGGTGTTTCCAAAGGCCTCTTCACAGACGGCGGTGAACTCTTTGAACTTAATAGTCACCTGCCCTTTTAGGTGTACATTGGAGCCATCGCGTTCGGACTCAAGAGCCGTGAATTCGAATGCCTTTTCTGCCGGCAGTTCGGGGATTTTCGGTGGTGGCTCCACTGGATCACCTACAGGAGGTTGAGCAGCCTGCCGAGCAATAGATTCCAAGTTCGGCATCTGAGCGAACGCGGGAACGTTAAGGACGGTTACTAGAAGCAAACTCAGGCGAAACCGTGAGACAGCACCCGGGATCACTCCGCCCTCGCGATGATCCAAGCCGAGATCAGGAAGAAAATTACGTTGGGTAGCCATGCGGCCATGGCAGGTGTCAGCCAACCATTACGCCCAAGAACCTCGGTGCTGATGATGTAAAAGTTGAAGTAAGCCCATACGCAGACCATCGCCATCAAGGTGCCTGTGAAGGCGCTTCGGCGTCCGAAGAGCAACGCCATTGCCGCCCCCGACAAGGCGAAGACAAGGCATGAGGTCGGCAGGCTGAATTTGGTCTGGTAGCTCACTTCCAGTCTAGAGGTGTCGCGCTTCAGCGCGCGGTTTTCGTCAATCTGACGCTTCAGGTCGTCCGCCGTTTGCTCATTGGGCTGGGGGCTGAGAAAGAATTCAGGAACGGCAATCTTCTCTTCAATGATCAAAGGGCGCCCAGACTGCATGCTGACCGCGGTACCGCCTTGGACGTTCCACACCGTAGGCGAGTTGATCGTCCAAATCCCCTTGTCGTAGATTCCTTCAGGGGCCAGGATGATTGTATTCTCACTCATCCCACGGCGTTCAATGAGGAGCACATCGGAGAGCCGCATCCGATCCTTTCCATCGGACTGGACGCTACCGAAGCTGGCCACGTACCGATCAAGGCTCAGCACGACATTTGACTTGAACGTGGGCTGTAAGGCCAAGGCACCCATTTCGTTCTCGATCATCCGAGCCCGTTGAGAACTGATCGGGGCAACTTTTTCCGCGCAAAACCAGTTCAAGATGCTTACCACAAGGCCCATTACCAGTACGGGCAGTAGGATTCGTCGAATGGGCGTGCCGGCCGCCCGCATGGCGGTTAGCTCACTTTCTCGCACAATCCTTGATAGAGCCAAGGAAGAGGCTAGTCCCGCACCGATCGGCAAAGTAAGTGTCAAGAACTCTGGCGTCTTAAACAGTACGAACTGAAGGATGCCTTTGATCGGCACCATGCTCAAGTTCAGATTCTTATACAACGCGATTAGGATATTGCCCTGGAACATCAGCACGACGAACACCGTTCCGATGAGGAACGGCGGCACCATTTCGCGGTAAATGTGGCGATCGAGAAGCTTCAAGTATTCAAGGCCGGGGCGAAGAACGTCCGGTAAGCAGTGTATCCGCCCAGAGCCAACATCATGGGGATGATCAAGAGGCTACCGGCGGGCGGAAGCGATGTTGCGGCCAGGGGTATGGCAAGAAGTAGGCCTACACCCAGCAGCCAACCTACAAGGAGCTTCTTTGCCAGCGCCGGACCAACGATTCGCCCTCGCAAGTAAAGCACGAGATAGTTGGCTTGGCAATGAGGGCATACCAAGGCACTGGCGTGGCCCGGGCTGCCACATTTTAAGCAAGGAATCACCCGTGAATTCTGGTCATTTAGCATAAACTCCCATCGCTTTATCTCCCGCTTCTCGGCCTCCATTTGGCGTAACGGCGCGGACTTGATGATTTCAGCGATGCCAATTGCATTCGCGAGGTACCCAAACTGCACTAATGTTCGGGCTACTTCCATGCGACTAATCGTACTATCAGGCTGCCGGAGAATGGCGCTAATAAACTTTTCCATCCGGTCCAGTTCCATTTGCTTCAGCTCACGCTCGTCAAGCGACCTTCGAATGAATGGGATGAGCATAGGAGTGATGACCAAGCAAGCGACGACGGCTGGCGAAACCCAAGGCTCCGGCGGTGCCTGGGCCACGTAACAAAGCACTACGCCAATGGCGAGTGCCAAGACACCGAGCCAAGCCTCAACTTCTCCCCCGATCATCCAATGGACGATCGCCACCCCCCACACGGCAAGGGCCACAAACATGAGGCACCCAGAGATGAAGGTCATCGGGTTCGCCGCGATTACAGGACCAAGGCCAGGCATGGATTCCAAGAATATCTCAACTCAGGGCACGGAGCATCATCGCGGCTTGCCGCGTCTCGCGAACATCGTGCGTCCGGATCGCATGAACGCCTTGCGCTTGAGCAATGCATTGGACGGCGATTGACGCGGGCAGCCTCCGCAGCGGCTCTTCTTCACCCGTTACCCTACCAAGGAATCCCTTCCTGCTAACTCCAATGAGGACCGGGAAACCCTTTCCCACCAGCGTTGACAGATCTTTGATGAGCGCCAGATTGTGTTCGTCATCTTTGCCAAAGCCAATACCTGGATCTAGCCAAACCTTATTTGCAGGAAGCCCTTTCTCTAGGAGATGGTTCGCTGTTTTTTCCAATTCTCCAAAGACCTCACCCACCACATCATCATAGTGGGGAGCAAGTTGCATTGTGGCGGGGGTGCCTTGCATGTGCATGACACAGATTGTTGGAGCACGCTCCACAACAAGATCGAACATTGAAGCGTTACGCAAGCCCCCAACATCATTAACCATGAGTGCGCCCATATCCAAGGCCATCTCGGCGATCTCCGGTTTTTGGGTGTCAATACTGACCGGGAGCCCATTTAATGCGCGTAGCACTGGCTCCACCCGGCGACGTTCTTCCTCCAATGAGATACTAAGAGACCCCGGCCGAGTGGACTCACCTCCCACATCTATAATATCGGCTCCTTCCTTGATCATCTCATGCGCCCTTTGGAGGGCAACTTCGGGGATAACATTGGAACCACCGTCGCTAAAGCTATCGGGGGTGATATTCAGCACGCCAAGTATCTTGGGAATCATGCCAAGTCGCCCAGCCCAAAGCGCTCGTGCAGAAGGCGAACCGCACGGTTTGTTTCTGCTTCGGGGATGATGACGCTCATACTGAGGTCACTGTCGCTTGTTTGCAACACCGG
>JADLGZ010000070.1 GCA_020849075.1 Fimbriimonadaceae bacterium
GCAACAATCCGTATGATCAAGTCGTTTTGGTTGGTCTTCATGGCCTCGGTGGATACTGCGTGTGGGGACTTTACCTCATTCTAAGGGACGTGTCTAGTGTCGGAATTGCCGTATACCCGTCAGAACCATTGCGAGTCCCAATCGGTTCGCGGCATCAATGGAATCTGTATCTTTCTTGCTACCGCCGGGTTGAATAATAGCGGCTATGCCCGCTTGAGCAGCGGTCTCTACTGAGTCGCTGAACGGGAAAAAGGCGTCGCTGGCGAGACACGCTCCCTTGACCGCGTCACCTGCCTGGTCCAGGGCAAGGCGCACGCTTTGGACACGGTTCATTTGACCGGCACCTGTACCAAGGAGACGTGAGCCTGTACCGACGACAATCGCGTTTGATTTAACGTGTTTCACGACCGCCCACATGAGCTTAAGACCCGCCCATTCCTCATCAGTGGGACTCCGCTCGGTCACAACTTGCCAAGCAGGCTCGGAATCATTTGTCCTTTGCCATAATGCTCCGCCCCGAATGGGCCGCAACACGCTGGGCTGATGGCCAACTGATACAGGGCACTCCAGCAAACGAACGGTTTCCCCCCAGCCTGACTTGTTCGCAAACACCGCCCGCGCTTCGTCGCTGAAGGTTGTTGCAATGACGACTTCAAGAAAGTTTCCTTTTTCGGTCATCGCCTCGGCGGCCTCCTGATCCACGGGGCCATTAAAGGCCGCGATCCCGCCAAAGGCAGAAATAGGGTCGCTGGCTCGGGCCAACTGGTAGCTCTGCGCGAACTTCTCCGATGCCGCGGCACCGCAAGGGTTACCATGCTTGATGATTGCGCATGAGAGGGGAGGCATGTCGCTCACCAGTTCCCATGCCGCATCCGCATCCAACAAATTGTTGTAACTCAGTTCCTTGCCCCAAATCACGACGCCTTGCGCGACTCCATCGCTTTGTAAGGGGTCGGTATACAGGGCAGCATCCTGATGCGGATTCTCGCCGTAGCGCAGGACCTGTCGCAGTCGGTATCCGACGGTGGCCGTCTCCGTAGCTTGGTTCGGCTCCAGATAGCGAGCAATAACTGAATCATAGTAGGCAGTGTGCCGAAACGCCTTCGCCATCAGTTCTCGCCTCAATCGGGGCGCGGTTTCGTCGGCAAGGGCTGACACGACCTGCTCGTAGTCATTCGGGTCAACAACGACGATTACATTCGCCGAGTTCTTGGCCGCTGCGCGAATAAGGGTTGGGCCTCCGATATCAATGCTCTCTATTGCATCGTCGAAAGAATGAGGCTGAGAAATGGTCTGCTCGAAGGCATAGAGGTTGACGCAGACCAGTTCAATCGGCTCAATTGCCGCCTCAGCCATCTGTGTTCGGTGGCTCTCGTCGCGGGTGTCCCCTAGAATCCCCCCATGTACCATGGGGTGAAGGGTTTTGACCCGGCCGCCGAGCATCTCAGGGAACCCGGTGAGGTCACTAACTTCCATCACCTCCAGCCCTTCGCTCCGAAGTAAGTTGGCGGTTCCACCGGTGCTGATTAACTCAAAACCCAGGGCAGAAAGCCCCCGAGCAAACACAAGCAACCCGGTCTTATCGGTAACTGAAAGAAGGGCGCGTCGTTTCATGTATTGGTTGAGGGACCCTCGATCTGTCCATTCCCCGATGGGGGGGTGACCGGTGTGCTCCCTCCGGGGGAGGCTGGGTCTTCGCTCGGGGCCTCAGGTAGCCACTCGATCATGGAGGACTTCGTTACGGGCTTACCCTTCGAATCCCATCCACGGACCGATACGGGGCCCGACTTATTGACCGTCAATTCATACGATCCCGACGTTGCGTTTACGGGAATCACTTGACCATCAAACTCCAACTCGGCTCTGGAGCAATTCTTCAAGGTCCAGCGTACCGTGACCTTCGCATCCGGACCAATTGCCTTGTTGGGGCTTATTGCGAAAGCTGCGATCTCTGGTACGAGGGGCTTGACCGTCACGCTGATTGATTTTGTGACCGTTTCTCCAGTCGAGTTCGTGGCGATGATCACAACGTCCGCAGCCCCCATCCAATTGGGCCTGAAGGTTGCGGTGGACTGGTCTTTAGCCGGAAAGAGACCGATAGGGCGGATCTCGACTTTGGTCGTCGCACTGTTCACCGCGAAAGTAACTGTCAAAGGTTCACCCTCAACGAGGGAGGTCTGACTCACCTTGAATCGCTCAATCTCGGGCTTGGGAATCTCGTCGGGTGGCGCCACATTCAGTTGCACTACCTTCGAAGTGAGCTTGTCGTTTCGTTTTGCCTCCAAACGCAACGTGTATTGCCCCGGGTCTTTGGGCGAGAACGTGATATTCCCGGCCCCTTCGCTGGTCGTCTTGTACAACTCATTGTTGATGAAGAGAGTGATGGTGCTGGCATCCGAAACTTGGTAGTTTAGGATGACGGATTGACCAACCTTTAACTCCGTATGGTCGGGGCGGAAGAGATCAATCTTTGGTGGCTTGGGGATGGTGGCAAACCAGGCGAAGCTGAGCGCAACGAGACCCAAAACGGTAAAGAATGGCGCGAGGGCAATGACGGGCCTCAACTCGATTTGTGCTTGAGCATAAGCCGCAACCGTTGGATTGGCGGTGCTCCTCGTGCTAAATCCAACGCCGTACAACTTGCCATTAGCCAGAAGCGCTGAGCGCCGCGTCGAGGCTCTAACCACCACATTGCGCTGCTGCCCCGGGCCGACCTTGACCTTCTCGTGCTCAAACTCGAAAGCGACTTCGTTCTCAGGGTCGCTGGCGAAGAGTTGCAATTCATGCTCGGTATTGCCCAGGTTGATGACGGTGACATCAAACTCGGCCGCTGGCTTGAGTCCACCCAATACAACTCGCTTGGGTTCGGCGTTCATGCTCAGTTGATGGAAGGGAGAAACCTCCAGAACCGCCTCTGCCGAATGCGAATTACCCGTGTTGAGCGACCGCACGGTGACTACAAAGGGGTACGAGCCAGCGGCGCTCTCCGAATCTCTCGGTGGCCGGAGGAGTGCCTTTTGAACTTGCGTCTCGCCGGGTTCGATGACAAAACTATCTACAGGCAGCGTTGTCCAAGCCGGGTCTAGTCCCTCCACCTGGATCTCGAAATGATCCTTTTCGGAGCCATGATTCGTGACGCCGATGCTCAGTGGCTGGGTCGAACCCGGATCCACCGATAGCGTATCGCTGGAGAGGCTCACCGCAAAACTCATAGGAAACTAGCGTACCATAGGCAGATGCTCCTCTTTGGTGCCGGTCAGACCGACTTGACTCCGCCCGAACCGCTACCTCTGGGTGGGTACACCGAACGCCACGGGGCCCTCTTTGAACCGGGAGGCGATCCAATCTTCGCTCGGGCTCGTGTGGTTGGGGATGTCGTCCTTGTCTCCTTGGAACTGCTGACTGTGCCCGAGTCACTCGTCGCCGCAGTGCGGGCAAAGACCGGCGAGGCAAAGCTCCTCATGGTCGCTACCCATACTCATTGCGCGCCCGACAGTCAGATGCTCAATGACCGGATGACCTTCCAGATTCCCGGAATTGCGACTTTTCGTCGGCGTTGGCTAAATTGGATGTCGGACAGGATTGCGGAAGCAATCCGGGAGGCCCGGGCTAATCAGCAACGCCAAATCGCCAGCTTTGACGTCCGCCAAGTCTCGCTACCCTATGCCCGTGCTCGGCGGCCATTGGGTGTTCCGGACAATTGGGCCACCGAGGTGGACATGCACTTTTCCGATGGGCAGTCCGAACCCCTGTTGCGCACCTTTGCCGCCCATCCCACTTTGTACGGATCGCAGGAGCGGAAACTCAGAGGGGATTGGCCTGGTGCCCTGATGTCCCGTCACGGGGGATTGGCGTTTCCCGGTGCGATTGGCGACGTCTCGCCTGTGCCGGAACCTCCTAACAGCTTCGCCGATGCAATTGCCCGCGGGTTACATGGAGCGCCGGCTACGGTAATGGCCAGCGCCAGTATTGAGTTTTCTTCGGAGCCCATCCGACTGGACACTCCAAGTCCACACCCTGAGTTTGCCAAGGCGAACGGAATCACGCCGGCTTTGGCTCAGTCTGTTGTCTCCAAGTTCGCTCCCCCAGAGGCTCATCTAACCATCATAAAGTTCGGCAACTGCATGATAATCGGTGTGCCAGGAGAGCCATCCGGAGAACTGGGCCGCACGATCCGGCTGATGGGCGCTAAAAGGGGCATCGTTGTAGCCGTAGTCAGCCATGCGAACGGATGGATCGGCTACATTCTCAGCAAGGCGGATTACGAGCGAGGTGGGTACGAGGCGCAACTCTCCATGAATGGCCCCAACACCGGCTCAAGAATCATCGAAGCGGCGAGACGGGCCCTGAGCCAGAATTAGTTGTCCCAAAGCCGATAGCGAAGTTCCCAAGCCGCCGCTTTCAGAGTCTTGACAACTTCATCGGCTAGCGCTCCCGGCGTCTTCTTCATGCTTTCCACATCACTATCGGTAGCTCGGAACACGAGCTCGCCCCGGACCATGACGGAACCATCAGGTCGGGATTCAAAGTCGGACACGGACGGTACGTCATCAAAGACATCATCAAGTTCAGCGGCAAATTGATGAGCACGATCGGAAGCCTTGTCGCCCGCCAGACGGACAACGACTCGGTTCATCAGCTTAACCAAGAACGTGGCATCGCGCTCCTCAATGGGTAGAGCCCGAAGGGTGGTAGAACTCAACGAACGCCGAATCGGTAACTTTTGATCGGCCATGAGCTTGAGGAAGGCATTGACCCGCTCGCGACTTGGCGGGTGGGACTTATAAATACCCCAGTCAATACGCCCTGTCCCTCGATCATCGAAATTGAGCCGTTCCATAAACGTGAGTAGCCCCACCGGCTCGTAGTTCGAGTGTTTGATGTACTGAAAGCCGCCAAAGTCCGCGGCCTTTTCCGCCTTAACACTCCAGCCCGAGCCAATGGCCTGCGAGAGATAGTTCCCAGCCATTGCAACGCCCGTACCCGCTTCACCACCCGTGAGAAGGCCGATCAGAATCAGCGGTAAAGTAATAGCATTAAGCTTGCTCTGCTCATGTTGGAGGGTCGCAATGTGCCGGAAGGAAGCGTGCGAAATCTCATGGGCGAGAACCCCGGCCAACTCATGATCAGTCTCGCAATAGTTGAGGAGCCCTTCGTAGACATAAACGAATCCGCCGGGAATTGAGAAGGCGTTCACGTCCGCTCCCTCTACCACGGTGAAAGTGTAACGGAATGGGTTTAGCCGCTTGTCGCCCCACGTGACATCCACGGAGTTTTGGTTCGCGATGTCGGCGAGTTCCTTGCCGATTCGACGAACCCTTTCGGCCATGTTCGGGCTCGTGCTTTCCTTGAGTTCGGCCTTCACCTCCTTGACGACCTGCCGCCCCAGCTTCACGTCGTTGATGAGGTCTTGCCGGTGCTTGGGATCGAGGTCCTTGTAGTAGTCCTCATCCTCCTTGGCCAATTGATCGTCGGTTTTCTCCGGTGGCGCGGGAGGCGCCTCCTGCCAAGCCCGGTATGCACTGGCTCGGATCTGTGGTGGTAGCTCAGAAATCCACTCTGGAGGAACTCGAAACCCTCTTAATTCTAGGGTGTCCGAGAATGTCTGGGCATGGCTTAACGCTAGGAAACCAAAAGCCCAAATCGTGCTCAGTGCGCGCATGCCAAAAGATTGGACGCGCCGCCTGCCAAATTGCTTCCTAATGGGCCTAGTCAAACACCACCATCGCCTTAAGTATCGCGCCGTCGCGCATTTGTTGGTACGTCTCGGGGAGGCTATCTAACTTCACAAAGTCACTAACAACTTGTTCGGCCCTGATCGCACCCTGAACGAGGAGTTCATACGCCGCGCGGGTGTCCTCGGGGCCGCAACTATAGGTGGGAATGATCTTGATCTCCTTGAAATAGGCCAACTCTTGACTAAATGGGAAGGGTTCTCCAGGGGGCATAGGTGCGAAGAGGATCAGAGTTCCATCAGGGCGTAGGAGCTCAAATCCAAGCTGAACAGCATCTCCCGATCCCGGGCAAACGAAAACAGTGTCATAGGCCTCTTCCTTGGGTTCAACGACTTTGAGTCGGTGTTGTCGGGCCCAGGCCCTTCGTCCAGAATCGCGCTCAATTAGGTGAGCATCCGGCAAGAGGAGCCCGTGCATCAACCCGAGGGCGCCTGCCCCGATGATCGCCGTGGCGCCGCGACTCCCGGCCCGGCCGACTGACTTTAGTACGCAGGCAAGGGGCTCAATGAGGGCGGCATCCACGGATCGAAGTCCATCCACGCGAAAGGCGTCGTTCAGTCCTTCGGCTGAGACGGCAAAGTACTCGCTCATCCCACCCGGCTCCAACTTGGTGCGTTTCCACTGACCGCAATGGACGAATGCGCCACGTCGGCAATCTTCGCACTTGAAGCACGGAGCGTGATGGTGTGTGAAGACGCGGCTACCGACGGGAAATCGCGGATCATCGGACTGCTCCACAATGCCTGCTACCTCGTGGCCCAGTACATGAGGAGCCTTTCGATCGAGGTACCAAGCCATCAGCTCACCAGAACACAAGCCGCAAGCCTCGGTCTTAACGATGAGGCCCCCCGGCGGCAGCGAGGGCCATTCGCGAGCGACAATCCGAATACTCCCGCCTGTGATGTACTCGGCGAGCCTCATGGCCTTAGCGCGTACTTAATGCCAACACCGCGCTTGAGGTCCTCAAAGACGCCGAGCGATTCTGAAAGCTCGCGGTCTCCGCTAATGAGGAGATCAAACGGTAGGGAAACGTCCTCAAGCCAATCCTTGGCTCGGCGCACCGCATGGGTGCCAAAGTGGAACGGGCTGATAATAGAAATCTGGTCGTAATGAACTCGATGCGTATCAAACCGTGCCGAAGTCCCGGATGGGCAGCCGCCGAATAGCATGAGTTGGCCTCCACGGCGAACGAACTCCAGCGATCGTTCCCAAACGTCCACTCGGCCTGTACATTCGATGACGACGTTGTAGTCTCCCTGGAGGTCGTCCCAGGCCA
>JADLGZ010000071.1 GCA_020849075.1 Fimbriimonadaceae bacterium
TCTTGGCCGACTCACGGGCCTGTGCGAACACAGGGAAGAGAATGGCCGCGAGAATCGCGATAATCGCGATTACGACCAGAAGTTCGATAAGTGTAAATGCTCGTTTAAGCAAAATATGAGGCCTCCGTCTGCAAGGACGTAAGAATCCCGACAGACTAACCACTTATATTAGCCGACTCTTACTAAAAGTGGTCAAGTTCCTGACAAAAAAACCCGTGAAAAATCGCTCAGTTCGCCTCCACTAGTTCAAATTTAGGTCCACGAATACCGGCAAATGGTCACTGGCCCGGGTCGGCTTCTCGATATAGTTGGCCCCCGAATCGGTGCGCTCCGTGCGCCCGCGCTTGCCTTGGAGGCAAGCAACACTGGAATGGATTTCGATCTTATTCACCGCTTTCTTCAGGTCGGGGCTGATCAAAATTTGATCGAACAGGGTCTGGGCAACCGGGACATCCTGGGGGAAGCGATGCTCCTTGCCCCTGGTGTCCTCGTTCGATTTCATCGCGCCCGCAACCTTTGGCTCTAGGGCCTTGCCGACGAAAGCGCGATCCAAGCCGATCGTGACGAAATCTTGGCGATAAAGGGGTTCACTAAGATTTACCAAAAGGGGTTCAGTCCACTGGCTGGGGCCTCCCTTGGCGAAGAGGTTGCCGCTTTCGAGGATATTTAGGCTACGGTCGTCCGGGGAATCATTGAAGTCTCCCAGCACGAGGTGTCGTTCATTAGGGCGGCCAGTGAGATAGCCAGCCAGCATTGCACACGCTTGTTCGCGTTGGCGATCCGTCTCGTTTCGGCCGCTGTAGCCAGCGGGGGTGGCTTCGCTACCACGGCGACTCTTCATATGGACAACGTAGACCGCGAAACGCCCGCCCGACGGGGACTCCAGTTCGGCGCGTAGGACATCGCGGCGGTCGGGGAAGGCATAGTTGAGGGCTTCACCCGGGAAGAGCCACTCCGTGCGCAAGAGCTTGTAGGGAGCCTTTACGGCGATGCCAACCTCTTGAAACTGAGCGGGATCATCGGCCATGCCGATCACCCAATCGCTCCCAAGAATCTGGCGTATCGCCGCCTTACTCTGAGCCTCTTGGAAACCGATAACATTGGGCTGAATCTCCTGGATGATCTTCTTGAGGTTTTGAATCCGCTCGGGGGCGGCATCTTCGCTGAACCACTCAATGTTGTAGGTCATAACGCGGGTGCCGGTGACGTTCTCCTGCCCGCGGCTGCAGGCTAAGAGGGCGAGGGCGGCTACGACCGAGTAGAGGCTGAGTTTGGCGGGCATGCGAGTCATGGGCAATTTGGAATTAGGAATTAGGAATTAGGAATTAGGAATTAGGAATTAGGAATTGAGTTCAATTTGGAATTAGGAGTTAGGAATTAGGAATTAGGAGTTCGATCCGTGCGGAGTTGGGACTTTGGCTTTCTTATGAATTGCTGCGATCAGACGACATAGTTCTTCACTGTCAGCGAAAAGATCTCGAAAATCGGCTTCACCGAGGAGTCCTGACTCTTTCATGAGCCTAAGCCAATATGAGGTCTCGCGAGCTTCCTTGTATGCGATTCCTAGTTTCGCCGCAAAGTCGGCCCGAGACAACCCCCCAATAGCCTCCTCTATGTTGGCACCAATACTCGTGCCCGATCTTAAGAGTTGCCTTGTGAGAACGAACACGTTATGTTCTTTAGCAACCTGTCGAGCTACTCTCACAACCTTCACGGCGAAAGCAAAACTCTTGTCCTGAACAACGTTGCCAGCCATACCTAATTCCTAATTCCTAATTCCTAATTCCAAATTGAACTCAATTCCTAATTCCTAATTCCTAATCCTTCCGTAGCCCCATTTCTTTCCACTGGACGTCGTCAATTTCGCTCGGGGCTTCCATCATGGGGTCTTGACCCAGGCCGATTTTGGGGAAAGCGATGACTTCGCGGATGTTCTCCTCGTTCAAGAGGAACATGATCATGCGATCTATCCCCGGGGCGATGCCGCCGTGGGGTGGAGCGCCGAAGCTGAAGGCCTCTAGGATATGGCCGAAGCGCTCCTTTTGGCGCGCATCATCTATGCCGAGGAGGCGGAACACACGGGCTTGAACGTCGGGGCGGTGGATTCGAATTGAGCCGCTGGCCCACTCAGTGCCATTGCACACGATGTCGTAGCAATCGGCGCGAATCGCGCCGGGGTCGGTCTCGATGAGGTCCATATCCTCCGCCTTGGGCGAGGTGAAGGGGTGGTGCATCGAGTCCCAGCGGTTCTCGTCGGGGTTCCACTCAACGAGCGGAAAGTCCATAACGAAACAGAACGCGAGCTTACGGGGATCGCGAAGGCCAGTGCGCTCACCGATCTCGTGGCGCAGCCGATAGAGGACATTGTTGCCCGCCATGTATTCATCGGCGATGATGCAGAGCAGGTCGCCGGCTTGAGCCCCGCTCGTGCTGAGAATGGCTTCGATTTGCGCGGGCTGCAGGAACTTGAGGAAGCCCGCCTTGGCGATGAGGCCGCTGGCGCTGGTGAATTCATTTTCGCTTCCCTGCCCTTCGCTCGTGATCGCGATGGAGGCCATGCCCTTGGCGCCGAAGCTCTTAGCAAATTCTTCGAGTTCGCCGACTTCCTTTCGGCTGAGGCTCGCGCCGTCAGGGAACCGCACACCGCGAATCTTGCCACCGTTCTCCAAGGTTCCCTTAAAGACGCCGAACTCGGTGCCTTGCACGGCCTCGCTGAGGTCGAAGAGTTCGAGGTCGAAGCGCAGGTCGGGTTTGTCGCAGCCGTAGCGGGCCATGGACTCGTCGTAGGTGAGGCGCGTGAAGGGGACGAGGTGGTCTTTCTCCAGCGCGAACTCATCAATGAGCTCGTTGATGACGCTCACCGTCATGCCCTCGATGAGTTGGAGGATGTCCTCTTGGGTCACGAAGCTCATTTCGAGGTCGAGCTGGGTGAATTCGGGTTGGCGGTCGCTGCGCTGCGACTCATCGCGGAAGCACTTGGCGATTTGGTAATAGCGCTCCAGGCCCGCCACCATCAGCAGTTGCTTGTATTGCTGGGGACTTTGGGGAAGGGCGTAAAAGAGGCCGGGTTCGAGGCGATAGGGGACGAGGTAATCCCGTGCGCCTTCTGGGGTGGATTTGGTGAATATGGGGGTCTCGGTCTCAATGAAGTCGCGGGCGTCGAGGTAGGCGCGGATTTTGCGCACGGCGGCGGCGCGCAGAGCCAGCTTCTTGCGCATAGCCGGGCGACGAATGTCCAAGTATCGGTGCTTAATCCTTAATTCTTCATTGACGCTCTGCATCTGCGCTTCGTCGTTGAGCGGGAATGGAAGCGGCTTGCTCGGGTTGAGGATTTGCATGGTTTCGACCACGACGTCTACTTCGCCGGTCGGGCTGTTCGGGTTCTTGTCCTTATCGGCGCGCTCAACGACTTGGCCCGTAACACTGATGCAGGTCTCGGCTTTGATCTCAGGGATCGGGTGCTTGGTGGGGTCAAGGAAGAGCTGGCAGAGACCGGTGCCGTCACGCATGTCCGCGAAGACGAGGCTGCCCATGTCGCGCAGTCGGTGGACCCAACCGTTTAGGGTGACGGTTTGTCCGGCGTGGGCAAGGCGTAGCTCGCCGCATCCTTGGGTGCGCTGTTGAAAGGAGGCCATGGGGCGGGGCTAAGGATACCTTTTCAGTGTTCGGTGTTCAGTGTTCGGTGTTCGGTGTTCGGTGTTCGGGGTTTGGTGTTCGGGGTTCGGGGTTCGGGGTTCGGTGCTTGGGGTTCGTTGTTTGGGGTCTCGGACTTGTCTGAAGTGTCCGACTCGCCAACCGAAAACGGAAAACCAAACACGGAACACCGGAAAACATTAAGAGAATCCAAACAGCGGGCTCAAAACGTTGCTATAGTATTGGTGCTGGGAATTCCCATGCAAGGGCAATGTTATGAACCGTTCATTTCGGCGTGGATTCACGCTTATCGAGTTGCTGGTAGTGATTGCGATCATCGCGATTCTGGCGGCAATTCTGTTCCCTGTTTTCTCGCAGGCTCGGGTCGCAGCCAAGAAGACACAGTCCATCAATAACCTCAAGCAACAGACGTTAGCGGCGATCATGTATGCAGGCGACAATGAGGACTGCCTGCCACTTGGGCAGAGTTCAAGCCCAGGCAACCTGCCAGACTGGACATGGAATTACTTTGTCCCTGTACCAGTCAGCTTGTATTCGGCAACTGACCCAAACTGGAAGAAGGAGATCTCTAGCCAGTTTGTATTTAATTCCATTCAAGCCTATCAGAAGAATCTTGATATTCTGCAATGTCCGGGCGGGCGATCTATTGTCCGTGGTCCGTTCACCCTATCTCCGGCGGTCGCTCCAACTGGAAGCCGTATTGGAGTGACCTATACGTACAATGGCCTCCTCACTTCCTACCCATCGTCAAACGTGAATTCCCCTGTAACAGCACCCATGTTTTGGCACGGGCATGGTCGCAGAACCGTACAAGCCTACGGATACACGTCGCCTTGGATGGTCTGCAACAACCCAACCCTGCCGTGTGTGTATGTTCCCTCGCATGCCGGTTGCAATTCGACAGTCAATGGTGATCAAAGTGGATATACAACCAACTCGAGTAAGACTGGGGTGGATGTATTCAATGGTGGAATTGTGATGTCCTTTGTTGACGGCCATGTAGCATTCCGAAAGATCGGCGTTGGGGGGCCACCTACCGCTCGCACAGACCCTCGCCGCGACCCGTGGGCTTCGTACCAAAACGGATTTGTCAGCGGTCGCTATTGGGACGCTAACAATTGCCACGTTTACCTCTTCCGGCCCGATCTTGATGGCCAGACTTGGGACAACGCGATCTACTACCCAGGCGGGGTTGACGTACCATGATCAGATGGATCGTATGTCTTGTGATTATTGGAGGCCTCACTGGTTGTAGCGGAAGCGACAGACCAGAGCCCGAACCGAAGGGTAACCGCCCCGATGTGTCGGATGCCCCCAAGGGAGCCATCCCGCCCGGCGATCAGCGCGACGCCAGATAAGCACCTAGCTCGCGCAAATCCCCAATCTCGATGGTCGGATCGGGGGCGTTTTCGGGCTTGGATTCCGGCTCCGTCGCGCTGGGGGCGAAGTCGGAAGGGCGGCGGACCCAGGCGGTTTGCCAACCCGCTTCCATCGCGCCAAGGATGTCGTGGCGATAGGAATTGCCGATCATGAGAATCTCCTCGGGCTTCAGGCCCGGGAGTTTGGCGGCCATTTGGTCGAAGCCCATTTGATACACTCGCGGGTCGGGCTTGCCAAAGCCAAGCTCGCCCTCGATGAGGAAGACATCGAAGTAGTGCTCGATCCCCAGGGTTTGGAGTTCTTGGCGCTGAATATCGGCGGGGCCGTTGGTCATCACGCCTAAGGGGTACTTCGCCTTGATCGCAACCAGAAACTCGAGAGCTTCGGGAAAGAGCTGTAGGTTCTGATCACGCAAGAAACCATACGAATCACCGAGAGACTTGGCTCGTTCAGGATCGTCGTAGCCGAGTTCGAGAAGAGCGAGTCGCATCTGCTCAATCCGGGTAACGCCACCTGTTTTGAGATACGTCGGGTACCAATCGGTCTTCTTAAGGTCAGGGCTGAACTTACGAAACGCCTCGGCCCAGGCCTTGGTCATTTGTTCGGGTGAGACGCCCTCCGGCGCATGCTTCGCAAAGGTCTCTCTAAGGGCGACCTTACTCGCGTCCCAATAGGCGCAGAGGGTGTCGTCGAGGTCGAGGAAGATGGCCCTTATCGGGGTGTGGGGTGTGGGGTGTGGGGTGTGGGGCATTCTTGGGATGTAGGGTGGGGGTGGCTATGCTCTCAACGATTGACGTAAGCGATACAACAAACGGCCGACCGAAGCGCATTGCGCCAACTCATCATCGGCGGACTTGATTAAGCTAAGGCGTACGGATAGTTCAAGGAGAGTCTCTAACTCGGTCAAGCTTCCCGATGCAATACCAAGAAATTGGAGGTATTCGCCGCGATGGTGTCTCCCATAGCCTTCAGCTATGTTTGCCGGGATAGACGTAGATGCGTTTCGAGCTTGACGCCGCATGCCATAGGCTTCTTCCTTAGGCATCTGCTCGGTGACTTTGTAGACCATTTCGGCCAAGGTCATAGCCTCTTGCCAAGTTTGAAGCTCACGAAAGCTCTCCACACCCTCAAGTTACCTCAGTCCTTGTTACCCAAACCCCATACCCTACGCCCCATACCCCGAAGGTATCTTTGTGGCGCCATTGAAACTTGCCGTCCTCCCCGTTGCTGCCTCGAGAAAGTGGAACCCAATGACCTGGATGCTCAACTGTGAGCTTGAGAAGCTGGGCTTTCAGGTCAGTGATCTGACCTATGAGAACTTGATAGCCGAGCGGTATGACCTTGTCCATTTGCACTTCTTTGAGGGGTTGACTGGTTTTCGGAACCCATTACGAGTGATACAGCGGATGGGCAGGTTGCTCAAGGGCATTGATCGTCAAAGGGCCGCTGGTGCCAAGCTGATCTACACGGCACACAATGTCGTCACGCATGACGCACCGTGGCGAGGACTTGAGAACTGGTACCTGGAGCAATTCTTACGGCGAGTAGATGGAACGATCTTCGTTTCAGAAGTCAGTATTCCTTTGGTCCGCCAGACATTCCCAGAACTGAAGTCTCCCAGCGTAGTGATTCCGTTGAGTGACTATGGGGATTGGTACGAGGATAGGGTCACGGGCCCCGAGGCCCGAGCCGAGTTTGGCATTCCGGAGTCCGCCCTCGTGGTCGCCCATCTTGGTTTGATTCGGAAGTACAAGAATGTTCCGGCGCTCATGCGGGCTTTCAGCGCAGACCCGGGCGACCATTGCCTGCTCATCGGGGGCCGCGTGGCTGAGGACGACCTTCGCGGGGAGATTGAGGCACTGGCCGCCGCGGATCCAAGGATCAAGTTGGAACTGGGTCACCTTGATGATGACCGTATCCAATTCTTCATGCGAGCTGCGGACGTAGCCGTCTTCCCGTACCGGAACATTCTGAACTCGGGGTCGGCGATGATGGCGCTAACGTTTGGTAAACCAGTCGTGGTGCCCAATGTCGGCTCCATGCCCGAGCTTCAGCAGCGTATCAACGCGGATTGGGTGCGGCTCTACGATGGAGAGTTCTCTGAATCGGTCTTGAGCTCGGCCATCGCTTGGGCCAAAGAGACCGACCGAGGGGAGAGGCCGCCGATGGCGGAGCTTTCGGTGGCGGCGATTGCCGCTCAGCACGCGGAGTTTTACCGCAAGATAGCCGGTACTTCGGCATGATGTTTGCTTCAGACACTAAGATGAACCCTCCAAAACCGAAATGGTGTCGTAATATAGAGGTATCTATGCGTTCCCTTTTTGTTCTTGCCGCCATTGCGGCCAATGCGGCTGTGTTTGCCCGCCCGATTGAGCTTACGGTTGCCCGCTTTGACCCCTCGGTCAGCACGCCGAAGTTGCCGTTAAGCCTAACGACGGCAAGTTACGAGCGAATCGGGCTCTTTTTGGTTCAGGTGGAA
>JADLGZ010000072.1 GCA_020849075.1 Fimbriimonadaceae bacterium
AGTACAATAGAGCCCGAACCACACGGAGCGATGGCAGAGTGGTTGAATGCGGCGGTCTTGAAAACCGTTGAACGCAAGTTCCGGGGGTTCGAATCCCTCTCGCTCCGCCAAAATTTAGCCCCCTCCTGATTCGGGAGGGGGCTCGTTTTTGACTAGCGGCGGGGGTTGAAACCCGCAACAATTCTTTGCCGACCAACCGTTCCCATGATGGTCAGTTTCGCCAAGACGGAGTTGTTATTGGCTCGGTCGTAGGTGCCGGTGCCCGTGGCGGCTCGCCCATCGTACTTCTCGATGTCGAGCACGATCCGGCTCCCGTTCTGGAACCGATCGTCATTGGAAAAACCATTGTTTCCGCCAAAGAAGTAGCCGTCATTCCAGCGGCCCTCCACACTGATGCGGCGGTTACCATCGTAGAGCCAGATCGTGAACTTGCCGTCGCCCCGGAAGTCGCCGGTTGCGCGGTCCACTTCGAGGTTGCGACTGGTGATTGAGGTAGCGGTGCCGGTTCCCCGTTGGTCAAACCTAAAAGGTCTCCCAAAGTTGGCGTCGCTATCGGCTCGCCAAGATAACCCATAGGTTCCCCTTGAGGTTCGGGCGCTCAGACTCGCTCTCTCCAGGGTCCGGCCCTTTACAGTTGCGGTTCCGGATCCGCTGGACGCCCGATTTCGTCCGACTTCCAAGATGGTGAGCCGTACCGAGTTGCCGTTTCGTGTGTAGCGACCACTAAAGGCTTCACCGCCAGCCGGGCGAATGGTGAACGTACCATTGCTGTTGAATGAGTGGCTCGCGGAGCCAAAACTGCGATCACGAGAGTCCGGGGCATAGTACTTCCCTTCGCCACGGGTCGTTCCCGAGCCAACCACGGTTCCGTCACCGGGACGATCGGGAATCATCCCGCCGCTATCGCGGACGTTGAAGTTAGCTGAAAACCGCGTGTTATCGGCGTACCCGTCACGAACGGTGATCCCGTCAATCTCGCCGCGATTGATGGAAATCTGAATCGTGCCACGAGCCCGTGAATCGCCGTAAGCATTGCGAATCTCGACTTCATAGTCGTCGCGACCGAACTCACGCCAAGTGCCTTGGTAGGCCCAGCGCTTTTCGCCGATGAGGGTTACGGTTGCCGAGCCATTGTTACGAAGGTCGATCGATGCCGAGTAAAGGCGATGCTGGTCACGTTCTCGGGTCAAGGTTCCTGAACCTCGGACGTCCCTGGAAATCCCGTTCCGTTGGGCCGGGGCAAGTGAGGCTGCCAACACGAGCGACGCAATCCAAAAGATAGGCTTAGTATTCATTTGTTCTCCGATTATTCGGCACCCGTTGATTCGGGGCTCACACATCAGACGTTTGGGGCGGATCAAGGTCATCGCACCAATGAGTACTGGTACCTACGGCGCGGCTTCTTCGATGAGGGCGAGGATGCGCTCGGCAGCATCGGGAATATCCCAATCGGCCAAGGCATCTTGGGCGGCTTGGTAGGCCTTGGGGTCAGCCAGCCAGTGACGGATGCGGGCCTCGAGGGTGGAGGTCGCGAGTTCGGACTGTTCGAGGATCATTGCCGCTCCCATAGCCTCAAACTCCTTGGCATTCGTCAGTTGATGGTTGCCCATGGCGATCGGCAAGGGTATGAGGACGCTTGGCTTACGGAAGGCGGCTAGTTCAGCCAGGGAGCCGCCGCTACGGCACACGATCACACTTGCCCGGAACAGAGCGGAAGCCATTTCATCGGCATCGAGAAAGGCTCGGACATCGAATTCGCCTCCTATTCCCAGCTTCTGCTTGGATTCGAGGAGGCCCTCATAGTTCTTGGGGCCAGCAGCCACAAGCCAATGGGCCCCGACGCCGGCCATCCGCGTGGCCGTCGCCATGGCAGCCTCGTTGAGGCGCGTGGCGCCCTGCGAGCCTCCCATGACAAGAATCAGGGGCTTCGTGTCGGGGGATTGGTGGCCAAACAGATTGCCCTGCGCGCTCTGCCGCAGCTCCTGGCGGATTGGCATGCCTGTTCGCACGACTTTGACCTTGCCGAAGTGTTCATGACCCGTGCGGAAAGTGGTTGCGATAGCCGCGGCATGGCGACCGAGCAGGCGATTGGTCCGACCCGGAACCGTGTTTTGCTCGTGGATGACGTACGGGATGCCCGCCACCTTGGCGGCTTGGACAATTGGCGCGCTACTGTAGCCCCCAGTTGAGAAGACAACATCGGCGCGCCAGTCTTCGAGCTTGGCGCGAGCCTTTCGTGAAGCTTGATATATCCGCAGAGCGGCGCGCCAGCCACGGGGCTTGCGCCAACTTGTGATGGGCTCGCTCGCGAACCCGGCAAACTCAAAGCCGCTTTCGTGGCACAGCTTCCCTTCTTGGCCTCGGAGGGAGCCCAAATAGAGGACTTGATGACCAGCAGCCTTGGCAGCGCGGGCGATCTCCAGCGCGGGATAGACGTGGCCACCGGTTCCGCCGCCGGTGACAACTAGACGCATTGGGCTCCATAACGGTCAATCACGCGGCTTCCCTCATCCGGGAGGCGCTTTGGCAGAGAGCCACGCCAATGAGGAGGGCGATCAAACTGGACCCACCGGAGCTGATGAATGGGAACGGGATCCCGATGGGGGGTAGAAATCCATTGGCCATCATCAGGTTCACGGTCGCTTGGATTGTGAGCCAAATCGCCACACCGAAGCAGAGATTCTGGGCAAAGGCATTGCGGCACCGAAGGGCCTGAAGCCAGATGCGCCATACCAGAGCACCGACAAGGCTAAGGATCGCCATGACGCCCAAGAGCCCGGTTTCTTCGGCAACGGTGGCAAACACAAAATCGGTCGTGGCAGCCGGCATGAGGTGCTTCACCCGCCCTGACCCTGGCCCGGTCCCGACCAGCCCGCCACTCGCCATGGCGATTTCGCTTTGGACGGTCTGATAGCCTACGTCGTCAATCCGATCCGCCTCCCAGCGATGGACATGGTTGGTGACGCGCTCCATGCGGAAGGGCGACTTGAGCACGAGGCCCCCGACCAATAGTAGAGCAATAGCGGATACCCAGAGTTTGGACTTGGTTGTGATGCCGCCGAAGAGAAACATGAAGTATCCGGTGGCGCCGATCACCGCTGCCGTACCCAGATCGGGCTCAAGTTCGATCAGCAAGACCGCGGCGAGGATCGCGAACATCGGCAGGAGCCGGACAAACTTGAGTACCGCCACCCGATCCAGCCACTGAGCCCAGTCCGTGGTCTTTGCTCGCCGCCAAGGCTTGCGGTCAGCCAGCACGCTGGCCACAAAGACGATGGCGGCGATTTTCATGAACTCGGCGGGTTGCACTTGGATGGGCCCGATCTTGAGCCACCGCTGCGCGCCATTCATCTCTTGACCGAAGATTTTGACCGCGACGAGCCCGAGCATTGAGACCGCGAAGATGGGCAGGGACAGGCGTCGCCAAACGTTCCCCGGCACCCGGCTCACCGCATAGGCAATTAGGGCGGCTAGGAGTCCAAAAATGACCTGGCTTTTGAACTCGCCGGGAACGAGGCCATCGCCCTTTTGGATCGAGCGGGCAAAACCGGCGTCGAAAATGACGAAAACTCCAGCCGTAACGAGGACGGCTGTGAGCCAATTGATGACCGGGTCGGGGCCAGGGCCGGGACGGGCGCTTACCAGAGCGCGCTCGACGGTGTCTACTGAAGGGCGATCCCTTTCGATGATCATGACTTATGGGCATCCAGCCAGTCGGCAACAATGGCACGAAACGCGTCACCGCGTTCGCGGAAATTGAGATAGGGGGCCGCGGAGGCGCAACCCGGGCTAAGCATGACTGTATCGCCATCCTGGGCCCTTGCCATGGCCAAGTCGAAGGCTTCAGCAAGGGTGTTAGTCCGGGGCCAAGGGCGGTTGAGTTGCTCTTGAAGGTCGGAATCCGGCCCGAACAAGATCACTTCGTGGTGCTGTGCGGCGAGGTAGTCGCGCACCGGCGAGAAATCCAGTTCCTTGGTCACACCCCCCATTAGGAGAATCTGGCGCCCTCCGGTCGCTTCGCTATTCGCGATCACGGCGGCGGGGTTGGTGCACATGGAGTTATTGACGATGGCAACCCCGTGGTAGGAGCCCAGCCTTTCCATTCGATTCGCGAGGCCCCGAAAGCCTTTTAAGGCGGCGACCATCTGTTGGGGGTTCGCTTCCTCGCCTAGGGCGGCACTAGCGAGTTCCCAGGCCATCGTTGCGTTGACCGTGTTCAGCATCCCCGTCCAGGGGAACTCGCTGAGGGGCACTGCGCCTAGGCCGCTCAGCGTTAATGTTGTTGGCCCGAACTTGGAGCTTCCATCCGCATCGCCGATGAATCGAACGTCAACCCCGCTCGGGATTGCGCTCAAGATTTCGACGAAAGGTTGTGCGTTTTGATTGACGACCACGGTGTCGCTCGCCCCCATGTTGGCAAAGAGGCGGAGCTTTGTATCGCGATAATCTGCGAAGTCAGGATGGCGATCCAAGTGATCCGGGGAGATATTGGTGATCGCGGCAACCTTTGGGGCGAAATCCTGCACCCATTCAAGCTGGAAGCTGCTGATTTCGGCGATCAATACTTGGTCGGGGGTACTGGCGTCGGCGGCTTCTGTCAAGGTGAGTTCCGGGTAGCCCGAACCGCTGAGATTGCCGCACAGTATTGCATTCGATCCCGCCATGAGCCAAGTCATGACCACGGTTGTGCTCTTACCGTTCGTGCCCGTGATAGCGACAATCGGAGCTTCGCTGATTTGGTAGGCGAACTCAACCTCACTCCAGATCACCTTGTTGGCGGCTTGAGCGTCTCGCAAAGCTGGGTGATTTCGGCGAAAGCCGGGAGAGGTGACGAGGAGGTCGAAACTGGGGGATTCGAAGCGGCCGTGCCAGCCTGGTACGAC
>JADLGZ010000073.1 GCA_020849075.1 Fimbriimonadaceae bacterium
ACGACCCCTTGGCATTGCGACTTCAGCAGGAAATGGACGAGTACTTTGCGGGGTCGCGCCGTGAGTTTTCGATCCCTCTTGCCCCTCAGGGCACGGAGTTTCAGCAGATCATTTGGCGCATGGTGGCATTGGTGCCTTGCGGGGCGACGAAATCTTATAGCGAGATCGCTCGTGAACTGGGAGATTTTCAAAAGACGCGCTCGGTCGGGGCGGCGGTCGGGGCGAACCCGATCCTGATTCTGATTCCGTGCCACCGGATTGTGGCGATGGATGGTGAGCTGACCGGATACTCGGGCGGGATATTTCGCAAGCAGGCGCTATTGGAACTAGAGAGCGGTCAGGGGGCCTTGTTCTAGGTCAAAGTTCGGTATCCCAAGCCTTCTGTAATTGATCGTAGTTCAGAGACTTGGCGTGGAAGTCACCAAAGAGGCAGTTGTAGCGAAATTTCGCCAATTTGTCAAAGACGCCTTGGGGGTTGTTCATCACTTCGCTTCGCGTGATCTTTGGTGCGGCACCGTGCCAGTGGCCCGCGCCATCAAACATGACATTGACATCGGCGGGGAGTCGGAAGGATGTTGAAGAGAAGTACTTAAAGGCAATTTCTGTCCGGAAGAAGTAGCTCGATCCGTAGGTGTCCCACATGCGACTGGTGCGGAAGTCTTCGGCCGAGAAAGGGTGGTTATCCAATACCTCGGTGCCATTGTCGCTGGGGCAGCGCCATACGTCCTTACTCTTCAAGTACGAGTTGAGCGCCTCGGGCATGAGCGGCATGTCCGGTATTCGGGCCTGGAAGTCGGGATACTGTGACCAAATATCGGGGCGAAACTTATCGCTTGCGTCCACGGCTTGAGGAAATTGGTCGTCATTATCAGCCATGTACATGGCGGTGGCAGCACCGATTTGCCGGAGGTTGCTTATGCATTGCGTTTGTTTGGCAGAAGCCTTCGCCCGGGCGAAGGCGGGAAAGAGCAGCGCGGCCAAGATCGCGATGATCGCGATGACCACGAGTAGTTCAATCAGTGTGAAGGCCTTCCTCATCCGGGCTAATCCTTGCAAATCCGACGCCAATCGGGGCGTAGAGTTACTAGCTAGTACGACACTTGCAACAATGGGGATGCTCCTTTTGTCCCCGAAATGAGACCTACGGAAACTCCGATGCGGCGGAAAACGGTTATTGCTAGAGGTACCCTCTACAACGTCCCCTCATGAAAGTATTTGGAACCATCGCTTACGCCTTTTGGTGCACCGTCATCATGGGCGTTGGCGTCGGAGCCGGCTGGATTGGGCTGGGCAAGGATACGGTCACCAATTACCTTCTTATTGACCGCATTCCGCTGATTGCGAAACCGAAAACGCCGGAAGAAGTCTTTGGGACGAACGTTTTTTATCTTCTGGTCTTGGGTTGTGATGAGGACCGGAGCTTTATTGATCAGGGCGTGACCCGGCACAAAGCGCGTAGCGACATGATGCTCTGCATGCGGCTGGATTTTGACCGGAACCTGATCACCGGCATCTCGATTCCGCGCGATACCTTGGTGGAGCTCCCCGGCTACCGGAGACAGAAGATCAATGCCTATCATGTCTTGGGGGGGGCTGACCTAGCAGAGCAGGCGGCCGAATCTGTCCTTGGCGTGGATATTGACCGGACGGTGGTGCTCGACTTTGATGCTTTCCAGAAGATGGTCAATCTCGTCGGCGGAGTTGAGGTGTTCGTGGCCAAGAAAATGAAGTGGACCGACCGGGCGGGCGACTTGTATATTGACCTCAAGCCGGGGCGGCAGGTGCTCAATGGATACAACGCGATGGGCTTTGTTCGGTTTCGACATTCGGATAGCGACTACGAGCGTCAGAAACGGCAAAAGGAGCTGATGGTTGCCTTTCAGGATGCCTTGATGGCGAACAAACTGGCCGCACCGGCGGTGGCGGATGAGGCGGTGAACCTTTTGGGCGGTGGGCTCAAACCGATTGAGATTGCCGCGCTGATGAAGTTTGGTCAGAAGGTGGGGCAGGACAATATCAAGATGGGCATGGTGCCCGTCACCGAAGGCAGAGATCGGGCTTACGGATACTACATGCTGGTGGACACCAACAAGATTGATGGCGTGTTGGAAGAGTTCTTGTTCAAGCCCAAATCGTTCGCGGCGGATAGCAATTGATCTCCCTCTTCGCCGAACCATTCGAAGCCGACGAGCCGGAAGGTAGCGCCGTCCGCGGTAGCCAGTACATGAGCCGTAAGGATCTTCAGCGGATCGGCCTTGCTCTCGTAATTTTCGGCATCGTTGCCTTCCCCGTGTATCAGCACTATAAGCGTCAGGGAGAAAAATCGGTTTGTAGTAGCAATATGAAGGCCATGGGTCAGGCGCTGTTGGCATATGGCGTGGACAATGACGAACGACTACCACCCGCCTATTACCCCGATGCCAATGGTGACCCGGCCCTCCATAATGGCTTGCCCGTTACGTGGGCCACACTGGCGCAAAGCGGAATGAGCAAGCGGAGCACATTCCGGTGCCCTTCGGCAACGGCCGATGAATCAGCGAAGGTGACCCCGTATTTTGGGAGCGATCCTATTCAACTGACCTATGGCATGTTCGCCGGGGCGGCGGGACGTACGGATCGGCAGTATGAGCGACCGAATGAGTCGGTGTTGTTGGGGGAAACCTCGAACCATGGGGCGCACGAAACATTTGACCCTCTACCTTTGGGGGTGAACGATGGCTTTTTGATTGGCTATGACGTGACCAATGCCCAGGGCCAAGATTTGAAGGCGGTCTTGGACGAAATCAAGCTGGATCTATCTCGGAACGCGGGAGACTCGTCGAAGCTGGGGCTGAAGGAGCCGTCCTTTGTAACACGGCTTGCTTTTTATGGCTCCAAGCAAGGTAAGTTCAATGGTAGCGCTGAGGCAAGGCATGACACCGGAATCCATGTGATTTTTATTGACGGGAGCCTCGGCGTAATTCGAGCGCCAGCGGCAGAAGTCGGCGATCGATACCGATGGAAGAACCCCTAGGTCAAGTGGATTGGTCTATAGTCTTGGATAGCCCACATCTTGCACTCCATGGACGAAATCACCGCCCCGTATGCCGTTGCTGAACTCACCGAAGCCGTGCCTCTCCGCATAAAGTTGAGCACTAATGTTGCGGCCAAAACGGACCTTGGGCGGGTCCGCGAAAACAACGAGGATAAGTTCGAGTTTTACATCCCGGAGTCTGAAGAATTGCTGGCCAGGAGAGGGCATGTGTACCTCGTTTGCGACGGAATGGGGGGGCATAGCGCTGGGCAAATCGCAAGTGAACTGGCGACCAAGACCTTTATCGAGGTGTACCTTCATCATCCAGCTATTGATCCGAAGGTTGCCGCCTTGGCGGCGGCGCAAGCGGCCCACCGATTCGTGCTGGACGTTGGGAGAGCGGTCGCCCAACGACGTGGGATGGGCACGACACTGTCGGCTCTTCTCTTGATTCAAGACCGAGCCTGGGTTGTGCAGGTTGGCGATTCGCGAGTGTACCGATTGCGAGGTGAGGTGTTCGAGCAGATCACCACCGATCAGACATGGGTGGAGGACGTGGTCGCGAAGGGCGTCATGGATCGAGAAACGGCCGAGCAGCATCAGTATCGGCATGTGATCTTGCAGGCGATTGGGGGAGAGAATGAACTGTTGCCTGACATTTACGAATTAGACCTTGCGGTGGGGGATACCTTCTTGCTTTGTAGCGATGGCCTCACCAACCATTTGAGCAATGGGCAGATTCATGAGACCTTAGCGCAGAACGGGCTCAGTGAGGCATGCTGGCAGTTAGTGAACTCGGCTTTGGCGGGGGGCGGGAGCGATAATTGCACGGTCCTCGCAGTCAACGTTCGGGCCATGGACTTGGTGGACTGAGTGGGGTCATATCGCCCGTTTGCCGTTTGGATTGGTGGACGGTGGGAGCAGGGGCTGGAGGTTGAGTTTGCGGAAGGGCGCATGGTTGGTCACCGGGCAACCAGCCAGGCTCCTGATCCGATGTGGCTGTCGCCCGCCTTTGTTAATGCCCATTCCCACCTTGAATACCGGGG
>JADLGZ010000074.1 GCA_020849075.1 Fimbriimonadaceae bacterium
CCCCAGGAAGGGTTTCGCTTTCTCCCTCCCAGATGCGCACAGCGTTTGAGCGTTCTGTCTCCGCCCCTAGCGATGCAGCTGCGAGACGGATTGCACGGAGCCCGAGTACTCGAGGAAGTTCCTTGAAGGCCACCGCATCAAAGGCCACTTCTTCATGTTGGGTCAGAAACTCCAAGGGGCCATTTAACCGAATGAGGAGGCGCTCAAGAGCGGTTGCGGCGGCAGAATTGAGAAAGTCGTCTTCTTCAGCAATAATTTCGGCCATACGTAGGGCGCACCGTCGGACCTCGGGATTAAGTCGCTCAAGCTCTGGGATAACTCGAAGTCGAATGCGGGCACGAGAGAAGCTTAAGTCAGTGTTGCTAGGATCATCGTGCGTCCATAGCGCATGCTGCTCGCAATAGGCTTGAGTCTCGGAGCGGGAGAACCCGAGAAGCGGCCGCAGGATTGGGCCACGGGTCTGGGGAATGCCACGTAAGCCGCCCAACCCGGAGCCCCGCGCCACGTTCAGAAGGATGGTCTCAACATGGTCATCACTGGTGTGAGCGGTCACGATGTGATTGCAGTTTAGTCGAGCCGCTGCTTGCTCGAAGAACGAGTACCGAGCACGGCGCCCAGCTTCCTCCAGCCCAATCCCAAACTGCTCAGCAATCTGCGGGACGTCCGCCCTCCCCGACACGAACGGGACTCCAATCGCCTCGCACCAAGCTTCGGCGAGGTTGAGTTCCAAATCTGCCTCCTGACGTTGGCCGTGGTGCAAATGAGCCGCCACGATATCCAGCCCGCACCGATGCATCATGTGTATCAGGCAAGTGGAATCTGGGCCACCGCTGTAACCGACGAGGAGTTGCGCTCCCGGGGGTATCAGCTCAGCCGCCACGGCCCGAAAGCGTTCTAACAACACATACCAAGTTTACCGGAAGCCCTCATTTTAGGTAATTCTGCGTCTACTAGTCTCTCTCCTTCGTATGGATTTGTACTGCTATGGAAATGTTATGGATTGGAACCAGCTTGGGAGTCATCATTGGAGCCGGGATCTTGGCTTGGATCGGCCAACGAAAATTATCGCTGGAACGAGCACTAGTTAGCGACCTAGAACTCAACCAAGCTCGACTGGAAACAAGGCTCCAACAGATGGAGAGCCTAGAGCGAGACCTTGCCGCCAAATCCGAGCACGTTGAAGGCTTACAAGAAGAGATCGCCCAGTTCCGAGTTGAGCGCAGCGCTCTAGAGACCCAACTCCAAGAACGGAACCGAGCCATTGAGGAGCAAAAGGCGATGCTGGATGATGCCGCTCTCCAGTTGAAGGAGACCTTCGCGAGCTTGAGCCACGAAGCCCTGCAGAAGAACAATCAACAATTCCTTGACCTTGCCAAGGAACATCTTACAGGCCAGCAAAAAGAGGCCAAGGGTGAACTGGAGAAGAGTAAGCAGGCTATTGAAGAACTCGTGAGGCCAATCAAGGATGGATTGACCGAGGTCAACAAGCACGTGAATGAGCTTGAGCAGAAGCGGGCGGCGGCCTATGCGACGATGGGCGAACAAGTGAAGAGTCTTATTGAGACGCAGTCCACGCTTCAGAAGGAGACCGGCAAGCTCGTTCAAGCGCTGCGTTCGCCAAACCAGCGAGGCAAGTGGGGGGAAATCACCCTTCGCCGCGTGGTCGAGCTCGCGGGCATGCTGGAAAGGGTGGACTTTGACGAGCAGGTCACAATGGAAACCGAGGAAGGCCGTCTTCGCCCTGATATGGTTGTCCGGTTGCCGAATGGCAACACTATCGTGGTTGATGCAAAAGCTCCCAACATTGCCTATCTGGACGCCATGGAATGCGAGGACGAAGTCCAGCGACGCGCCTTACTTGCGGATCATGCGCGACACGTTCGCCGCAGGGTGGAAGAACTCAGCAATAAGAACTACGCCAAGGAGTTTCGGCAGAACGTCGAGATGGTCGTAATGTTCATGCCGACAGAGCCCATGCTGAGTGCGGCGGTGGAGCAAGATAGCTCGCTCATTGAGTTCGGTGCCGAAAAAAAGGTCCTTCTCGCAACACCGCTCACGCTCATCCCCATCCTGCGCGCCGTGGGCTTTGGCTGGCGAAACGAAGCACTGGCCAAGGACGCTCAGCGAATCGCCGATGCAGGTGCCGAGTTGTACACTCGTCTGGTCAAGATGTCCGAGCACTTCGCTCGGGTGGGCAAGAACCTTGATAATGCCGTTGGTGCGTACAACGATATGGTGGGCTCGCTTGAGAACCGCGTATTACCGAGTGCTCGCCAAATCCATGAGCTTCAACAAACGACGGCGCTGGCCGTGCTTGATGAAGCCAAGCCACTAGAGCGAAAGACCCGCAAAGTCATGGCCGCCGAAATGGCTGTGCTGCCTTTCGACTAAGGCGAGGCTTAGGACAACTCTAGGTGTAGCGGTAGAGCCGGGGCGCTATGGGTTAGTGCGCCCACGCTGATCAGGTGCACGCCAGTTTCGGCGACCCGGCGAACGGACGAAAGATTGATTCCGCCGCTCGCTTCTAGGAGGACCGACTTACCCGCCACCTTCCGAACGGCTTCCGCCATGTCTTGAGGAGACATGTTGTCCAGCATGATGATGTCAGCCCCTGCATTGACCGCTTCGCCAAGCTGACTGAGGCGACTAATTTCGACTTCAATTTTCGCGGTATGGGGGATCCTTTTCCGAGCTCGCTCAACGGCTTTTGAAATCGAACCACAAGCTTGGATGTGGTTGTCCTTGATCATCACGGCGTCGTAGAGCCCCATGCGGTGATTCCTTCCACCACCACATCGAACAGCATATTTTTGCAGGCTCCTCATTCCTGGCAAAGTCTTACGGGTATCAACAATACTAGCTTTCGTCCCTTTCACCGCTTCAACAAACTGGTGAGTCAGGCTCGCAATCCCGCTGAGATGCATCAGAAAGTTGAGTGCCACCCTTTCATGTGAAAGGCACCCAACAGCGGGTCCCTCAAGGTTCAGCACGGGAGTTCCACTCTCAACCGAATCTCCGTCTTCAATCAGTACCTCAACCTCGGCTACCGCTGACAGACATTCGGCGGCAATACCCACACCACAGACAATGCCCGTTGCTTGAGCTTCGATGAGCCCTCGAACGTTGAGATGAGGGTCAAGGCATGCTGCAGTAAGGTCACCGGGGCCAATATCCTCGACCAGCGCCAACTCGAGGGCGTCACCATAGTCGGCTGGGTAGGGGTGCTGCCAGCCCGTCAATCTAACTCGACCTCAAGATCGCATCGAGCGGCAAGCTCTTCAATGAGTAGTTCGTAACCCACCTCAATATTATTGCGCGTCCAGCCCACGGGCACCCGAACTCGACCGCTCACCAAATAGGCGAAGGGTTTTATTGTCACCGCTCCTTGGCGAAGTTCTACAATGGCTCGTTCACCAGTCATCCGGATGGATTTCACTTCATCATACGACACCCGCTTCGTGCCCGTGGGTTTCACAACGTCGAAGCTCCGCTCATCAAGTACGTACTGACTAGCAGTAGCTTGCCGATGCGCAAGATCCGCCATGGCGGCCGACCCAGCCCCAAAAAGTGCCCCGGCAACTTCGCGCACATCCCGACCAATACTCCTTGCCCCCTCTCTTCGAATTACGCTCTGCGCCTTCTGCATGGCGCTTTTCTTGATCTTCTCGGACCCCGTTTCTAGCCACCTAATTGCTTCTCCCGGCTTGTATCGCACGACTTCACTTGCCATGAAGCATTTTAGTCTCATTGAATCCGGCAATTCTGCCATAAGCCCATCCCCAAGTTGTACCGATACAAGATTTCGTGGGCATCTTTGTTGGAGGTATGCGCGCTGTCGCCTTGATTGTTCCGTTGTCGGGAACTGGATTACTCGCGATCAGTGGGCACACGCCAGATAGCTATCCGAGCCCGGAGTTCGGCCCGATTCTTGGGCGGAAGGTGGCTGCCTATGTGGCCCCGGTAACGGTCACGCAAACCAACATTATGGCGCTGAAAACCCTACCCAGTGCCGACAAAGTGGAATCATCGGCCAAAGTCTGGCTCAGTGAGTACAAAGCCGGGCATTTGATGCCGCTACCCAGCGTGCGATCTAGCGACACGACCCGTGATGGCATCAAGGGGCAAATCCTAACCGCTCGTAACGTTGTCATTAGCCACATGATTCGTCTGGGTGATGAAGCGTTTCACGATGGGAACAAGGCTCTGAGCCTATCAAGGTATCGTGCGGCCCTCAATCTATCACGCATTGCTAGGGAAAGTGATCTGAACTCTCTCGCGATGTCGTTGAGCTTCGAAAACGCAGCGTGGATGCGGATCTCCTATGCTGGAGCGGGTAAGCCAACAACCGATCCCGAGGACAAAGAACGACTCGGGCGCCTACTCAAGCGCGAGTTCATGCATATCCTCAGGCAACCCGGCGTTACTTCGCGAGACAGGATGAGGATGAAGCGCATTTACAACATCGCTCAAACTAAGAAAGGCACATTCTCGGAGTGGCTCTCGACGAAGGATTACGAACTCTCGCTGATGCTGGCGGCGTCACGCCGGGTTGAATCACTCTTGCGAACCCGCGAACGTCTGAGCCAAGGAATTGGATCAGCTAGTATCGGATTCGTACTAGCTCGTTCTTAAGCTCAACCGCTAGATCACCTGGCGCCGCTGTGGACCGCGTGATATTCTCCGAATTAAGGCGCCATCGGACAATTGCCTCAGGGGTCTCTGTGTCCAAGGTTACCGGACGCCCAAAGTGGGAACTCAGCGCCATGGCGAATTGAATCACATTGCCCTCGCCTTGTAATTCCGTCTTCCGAACGGAGCCAGGGATGATCACGGTAAAGGACTTATGGCTCGGCTCAGCAACAATCCGCAAGACCACGGCTTGCTCAGTCTTGTTATTTAGCGGGACATCAAGTGATTGCCTTGGTCCAGCTTTGTAGGTCTGAACTACTGCTCCATCGGGTAGGCGAACGATCTTCACGGTCTCATCTGACCGTGGGTGGAACCGCAGGAACGTACCCTTGTGGTCTGCCTCAACGCGTAACTCTGCGTCAGCCGAACGATTGATTTGAGTCGGGACGGCTCCTGCCTGGATCTCGCCACTATTCCCTCGATTGAGGATCGAAAGCGCCGCTCCGCCCACAAGGACGAAGGCGAGTCCACCCAGCGCAACCTTCTGCCAGAACCCAGCAAACCCCGCCGGTTTGGCTCGTTCGGCTTCATATACTGAACGATCCAACCGGGCGGTAATCAGATCATGAAGATTGTCGGGAACGGGCACATCGCTTGCAAGGGATCCATCCAAATCTTCCATGGTCTGGGCAAATGATTCGAAGTCCTTTCGCAAGACCGAATGTGCCTCGAACATTCGATCCAACTGCGAATGCATGGCAGCATCCA
>JADLGZ010000075.1 GCA_020849075.1 Fimbriimonadaceae bacterium
CAGGCCAATGTGCGCAACCTATTGAGATGAACATGAGAACGAATCGGCAGTCGGGCCAGACCCTGATCATTGCGCTCCTAATTATGGGGGTGTTGCTCATCCTTGGTTTTGTGTTCACGGGCATCATCAGCCGCGGTATCTTCCAGACATCCAGTGCGTTTCGACGCACTCAGGCAACGGACCTCGCAGAGGCTGGGGCTCGTTTCGCCCACTACCAACTTCAGTATTCAGATCTCGCCGCCGATTGGCGTCCATCCCCGACGCTTGTGGCAACTGATGTAGCTGGCTACACGCGTGATCCAGACGCATGGTTTTTGCGACCACGGCCAGTATCTCCCTCCTACTTGCGCGACCGACTTGGGAATACGATTCCCGACTTGGGAGGTCCCGACGGTTTGGGCCCGTTTAGCCGGATGGAGTTTGAGAAGGGTCGAGCTTTAGTTAGGGTGCTATACAACCCGACGCAGTTTGCGGGTTTCAACAGCAATGCCTACCTTCGCGAGCCTGCTCGCGCCAGGAGCCTTGTGCTCATTGAAAGTGTGGGGCGACCCGGCAAGGTGTCGGTAAACGATCCGACGACATTAAATAGCGAAGCACTCAAAGTAAACAACTACACGGGATTGGCGGAGTTTGACGACCAAATGGGTAAGCTCCGAGCCCAGTCTACGCGTATCGCGGAGACGCGCAAGCTTGTAGCGTTTGCTTCCGTTACCAACATTGAGTACTGCTACTCAATCATGGACAAGTTTCATGTGAGCCGCCCTGCTGAAATTGGCGCGCCAACCGACAGTCTCAATCTCTTGGCAACCAGCACTTCTACGGACCCAAGGGGGGACCTGGGGATTACCTACGAGGGCCAGCGAGTTGTAGTTCCGTTCATCTTAGGAAGTCAGGTTGTTACCGCTACGGGCACAAATCTAGTTCGCGGCACCGGTTCCTTGTTCTCGAATGCGGACTTGCTTGTTCATGGTGACATCCGGGTGTCGGTTGACCCGCGTGCGGGGGACAAGGTGCTCGTCGCTGGCAAGATCACGCCTGCCAATAGCGCCGCCCGGTTCGAGATTACTCGTACCGATACTTCGGGCACCAATGTGTTTAATGTTGCGGGTCAAGGCATGGCGAGCACAAACCCTGGCTTCAGTACGTACGGCGGTGTGTTTCGGGATGGAGTAAAGTCGGTTGATGGGGCCGGCCAAGCTCGAGCCGTCAACCGAATTGAGCCGCCAAGCTTTGTCGCGAGCGATCCGGCAACAGGGGTCAATCGCTACACAGAGATGACCCGCCAAAGTGGCCGGCAAATCGTCGGCGGGCAATTTGGAGGTCGCAACTCCGGACAGTGGGGGCATGGCAGTGGCATCTATGTTGACAGCAACGAACGGGGCAATTACGCTTCCGAGTCGGATCGAGAGAATGGGGACCCTGCCAAGACACTGACTCGAGACTGGCTAAACCCCAATAATCCAGACTCCGTCGCGTGGAAGGGGCCGTTCTATATCCCGGTCGCCGCTTACTGCGAACTCCTGCCTGACGGCTTTCGAATCATTCGTGATGCGCGTAGCCGGTCCCGTATCTGGCGCCGAGAAGATGGCACAATGACGGGCACATCGGAAGCCCGGTTCCGCATCCTGTACCCAGGTCGCTTTGGGCGCAAGTACATTATCAATAGCATCGCCCATCCCGACCTGATTGATCTGCCCTACAACAGTATCCCCGTAGTTTCGGTCCAGAACCGTGGGTGGGAGTTCAATGGTGTCCTGCAGTTTGAGGGCGACGTCCGCGTACGCGGCATCATCCCAACATTGGAGCAGCTCACGCTGACCTCCCTTGGATCAATCTATATCGAAGGTTCCATCACCAAGGGGGTGGTGAGCCCGGTGGATGGTACGGTACTGAGCGTTCCTAGCCCCGCGACCATTATGTTGGCGGCGAAGGATTATGTTTGCGTTAATACAACGATGTTCACGGGCCCCGCACCGGGCGAATCTGTGAGCCCGAAACGCACGGATCGGTTACCGAATACTCCAAACCCCGTTGAGCTTGATCAGAGTGAGCGCCAAACTCTCACGCTCCAGACTCAGTTTCTACGCGATCCGTATGTGACGGCAACTGGTCTGCCGAACCCGAATCCACAGACTTGGGCCCCGTTTGCGACCGAGTACACGGAAGCGCGGGATAATCAGCCGATCACTTCATCGCTTCTGTTGGCGCACAGCGCTGACAATAGCGGGCCGAGTTTCTTCAGCCTTTCAAGTACTCCATTCGGATACATGGGATCCGTCGGTGACCCGGTGAACCAAAAGTACATTTTTGGGTTCAACGTAGGTCAAGACTACAATGTCGAGGCCGGGCAACTCTTCAGCGCGGCTAACTTGGTGAGCATTTATGGCTTAACCAACACGACCCAGACCGCTTTCCCAAGGTTTGAAACAGCCTCGTATCCGCTCATTGACAGCTCGTTCACCGTGACATCGCTTCGCTTGACCGGACAGACCCCGGTAGTGGGTGCTTCTCAGGTCTACGCAATTGACGACGAAACGCGATTTACGATCACGCCCGAGTTTCCGGCGTCGTACCAGTCGCAGAATTACGAGTTAGCGCGCGCGGCCTTGCAGCCAAGCGATATTCGTATCCAGGCGGCAATCTACGCCGAAGAGGGATCGTTCTTTGTCATCCCGGGTCCAGCATTTAATCTGAACCCTGATGACACCCGGGATCGATTCATGACCAACGTCACCAGTATTGGAATCGTCGAAGCTCAGCTTCAGCGATATCGTGACTTCGGCAATCGTCCCTCGGTACCGTTTTTTGGCGAACCTCTCAACTGCCGGGTGTCAATCATTGGGTCAGTTAGCGAAAACATGCCCGTACCGATGAGTGAGCGTGCCGAGTGGTTGAAGAAATGGGGCTGGATGCCGCGCTTTATAGGTGGCGCTGGTGGGTCTGGTAACCCAAGTGATCCCCCCGTGACGAACTTAAATGAGATTCAAATGTTGCCCGTGCAACATGTGCCCAATGGTTGGCCATTGGATACGGGTACGGGTGCCCCTGACAATACCAATGCAAGGTTTGTCCCGAACCTTAGCTTGACTTACGATCCGGTATTTGCCGTCGGGTCCGCCAATGGCGTTGACCCTATCCGGCGAAGTGATGACGGTCTTTGGACTTTGCCGCCAATGCCGCGCCTACCGGTGAGCCCGACGCTCGCTTACTTTGGCGAGGTGAACCCATGAGGATCAAATCAACCCTTTTCGCACTCGTTGCCGCGTTGGCGGCTAATGCAGTTTCGGCTCCAGTTACGTTTTCGGGGCGCAGATTGCCGGTCAATGTTGGGGTCTTAGTTATTGAGAGCCAAACCAGCGGTGGTGAGCCGACCAACTATGCTCCCCACGTCTGGGGTCAATTGGAAAAGGATCGATCGGTGAAGCCAGCAGCATGGTCATTCACCAACCCAAGAGCAAATTCCTCCCTCACGGACTTCATGCAAGCCCGTTGGTTGAACCGAGGTGTGGGGGCAGTGCCCCCTAGCGGATCACGCATGACCAAAGAGGACGGTCCTTACTGGGAAGTGGACCTAGATGATGCCAACGACGTCCAATTGTCAAGTTATGATGCGCTCTTGTTGGTGGTTTCGGGGACCGTCTCCCTTAACTCCTTGGAGCGTGAGAAATTACGCAAGTACGTAGACCAAGGAGGACTCCTATGGGTTGACGTTGCTGATGGTGGTGTTCCTGCATTCGATGTCACCAACCCACTTCCTATCCCGATGCTCTTTAGTACGAACAGCGCATCCCTGTTGATTGACCCAGCACATGCGCTGGTGAGTTATCCCAACACCATTGCTCCTGGAGAACTGGGAACTCTATTTTCAGCCGGGACAGGAGTGATCGAAGTTCCAGGCGCCGCCCCTGGTGGTCAGACCCAAGGCTGGGTCCTCGTGGACGGGCTGAAGCTGGACCCGGTGGTTGGCCCTTCGCCGCAAGCCATGACCCTTGGGCTCGCTAAAATCGGTGACGGCTACATGATGGTGACGACTCGCTACGTTGCGGGTGCGTTAAACCAAGGGCGGAACCCCGCCGGCCAGATCGTTGCAAATGGGGGTTTCCGAAGCCTCCCGCCGGCTTTCAACAATGTTTTTGCTTCCGCAGCGAAGTTAGTCGTGAATGCCCTCAGTTTACGAGCTAGCTCTTCAACGAATCTAGCGAATGGGCGCCACACAAATGCAATCGCTGTTGATATCTCGGCCCCACTCCTGAAGCGCTTTGAGACCACGCAGGTGTCGCCGATGGCAGATACCAGCCCGGTTTTGTATAAGAATCGCATTGTCATGCTGGCTCGCGATGGTCGCGTATATGTTCTGGACGCGACGGCCTCTAATGATATTGATGGTGACGGCAATCCGGACGATGGTCTTGTGGATATTCCGGGTTCGCCCATTGACATCCTTTGGAGGAGCCAGTCTATTGTTGGTGCGGGGCGAGGCTCTACACCAACTTGCACGGAATTGGTGCGTCCCAACGATAACGCCGACGGCGATGACGCGGTACTAGTTCATGTAGTTGAAGCAAACCAGCCTAGTACGGTCTATCAGTTTCCCTTCAATTCTTGGGGTGACAATGTGCTTGAGACGAATCGCTATCAAAGCGATACCAACACGACTCCGACACCAGCAAGTGGTTTCTCAGTGCCGCAGAAGGCTCCTGCTTCTCCATCCGTGCACGAAGGTCTAGCTTATGTTGCGGATATCACCGAGGCCAACAATGCCTTGGGGCGGGTTTGGGTGATTGATCTCATTGGACAGACCGAGATGATGTCGGCGGGTCGCCCATGGCAGATACAGCTTGCCCCTCGAATGGCGGCCGTTGATGGCCCGGCGACGGTTGGATATATCCCGATTCAAGACAATTCGGGCGGCGCGGACAAGGTCTTGTATGTGCCGACTCAGCCGGATGCAGCGCGATCTGCCGGCTTTGTCAGTATATGGGCCGGTGTCCGGGGCGAAGCTCCGGTCAGCATTCAACGAACCGCCAACACTCTCACGATTACCACAAGGGCGTCGCTCCAGAACCTACCTATTTATGCAAGCGGGGGTACTGGGCAGCCTAGCCTTGACCTCAAGCTGACGGTCTTGGACACCGCCACCGGCCGCCCGTTTACGGGCGCGAGTATGGCTGGCATGTTCTTGGGTAACCCGATTGTGAATGGTAGTCAGAACGGCACCATCCGAATTGACTTGGGGGGATTTGGTTCTGCCCTTGACTTTACGGGTCCGAATCCGACCGCGGCCATTCGCGTAGACTACACGCTGGACTGGGGACGAGCTGGGACGGGCCCCGGATTGGCGGCCGCAGATAATTACATCCGTGGCGATGTCCAACTTCCCGATGAAGCTGGAAATGGACGACGTGTCCTCGGTTCCATTGCTCTTGGGCCAACGGGCAATATCTTTGTCGTTACGGCACCTGCTGATCTCACACGCCCGGGCGGTTCCTTGTTTGCCTTGCGCGAGCGCGGTCGCGGGGACTTCAACATGCTTTATCGTTGGGAGGCCTTTGATCAGCTTAACCTTCTCACAAGCGGGTCAAGTGGACTTAGCCGCGTTCCCTATGATGGATGCGTTGTTGACTATGATGGCCTTCTGAGTTTCCCTGGAATCGGTGCCTTTTTGAATCGCCCGATGACCATCCAACGGTTTGCCACGGGCCCGGTCGTAAGAGGCAACCGTGTCTATGCTGCCCTTAACTCAGCAAAGCAGTTCCCATTTCCAACGGGGAATGAACGGTTCACAACGTCCGTGATGGCCTTCGAAGCAGACCCTCGTCCGCTTGAGATGATCGTCGAGGGCCTGGGGCAAAACTTTGCCTTGGTGCAACCTGATCCAGGTCGCAGTATCCGGCCGCCATCGGGCCCGTTTGAGCCGAATGTTCTGAGTGTCTTGCAACAGATTCAATTCCAGACATCGGTAGTAAACAACTTCTCTCGGGTCTCTCTAAACTCGGTCGCAAGTGTCAGTCGCGGCCGATTCCGAGATGCCTTGATCTGCAACTTACCGATCATTGCCCGACGAGCAGGATCCTCCGACATGGTGATTCAGCCCGATGCCGGCGTTGCTGATGGCACGCTTGTGCCTGGTAATGCCGATGGGCGGTGGAATCCACAGAAATGGCAGATCGTGATCAACGGCATGGAGACCACGGGCAACATGTTTGTCTCTGGCGACACCCTTTACTTCGGGGGCGGAAGCTTCCTCCCTGGGTTCCTAGAAAATGGCTTCGGCAGCATGCCCCAAAAGACCGGCTTCCTCTACGCCATGGACCTGAGAATTGGAGCTAATGACCTTCGCGAGCCGTCGGGGCGCCAGCCGTGGCAAGTGGGTCCATTGCGCAATTGGGAGCGATACCTAAGCTTGATCGATCCAGAACCGAGCGGAAATGGAGTTACGCCAAGTCCGTACGTGATTTGGCCAAGTAATAAGGGTGTTCGATCATTTGATGATTTCCGCGTTCGGGTGCGTCAAGCTGTGCTGGGTAGCCCTTCGGCTCCGGCCCCACTTTTCGGCCTCATCGGGGGGAGCGATGCCCTCTTGGCTTGGAATGGCGGTACGACATTTGCTTTCTCTCGGTCTGATTTGCTGGTTACGGATGAATCTCGAATCATTCGCATTGACCCGAGTGGGGCCCCGCTTTGGTCTGTAGACGCCACGACTAAGGGCGGTCAGGACGGTGAGATCGGAAGTAGTCAAACCTCGGTTAATCTTGCCCGGCCAACCCGGGCCTACGCAATCGGCGGGAACAACTACCTCATTGCCGATCCGGGCAACAATCGAATTGTCAAGATTGACAGTTCGGGACGCGAACTGCGCACGATCACCAAGTTCAACTTGGACCCGATCTTCTTGCCTGAAGGCGTGCCGGCCAATGCAATCACGAAACTAGCTGCACCCCGCGATGTGCTGACTTTTAACACAATTGAATCCGATCTGAAAGTTAACCAAATGGTTACCAATGGTCAGTTGAGCCGCGCCTATAATCGTCGCCTTTCGGGAGCGGCGGAATACTGGATTCACTACGTTATTGCGGATACCGGCAATCAGCGTGTGATTGAACTCATTGATCGTTATGAATACGATTCTGGTCGCGGCGTAATTGGTCCCATTGCAAGGATTGATGACCCGAGTTCTGATGCCCCCGTTGTAACGGTTGCCGGCATACCTCGAAGGCTCATTCCGGCGATCGGAATGCTCAAGTGGCAGATTAAGAGCGAACTCACTCGCAAGCAATACAGCTACAACAGCATTGACCGCCAGTGGGTAACCGATGTCTCTGGAAGCCATCCGATCTACGCATTTGGCTTCGGAAATGTTGAACCGGCGCCGTCAAGTTTCGGGATGCCGGGTGCCGGTGCCATGGATAACCATGTTGGGGCTGGTGGCGTCGTCCTCTACGACCCGGACCGGGGTGGATCGGCGGTCATCACGTCGTTCAATATGCCGGCAGTTCCTAACGCTTCATTCTGGAACGATCAAACAGCTGCATTTGGCATTCAGAGCGTGGATAACGTTTATGCCACCGCCGGGCCACGCAAGATCAGCGGGCTCCGTGCCGCAACCCTCAGCTATGTGGGGGGTGTCCTTAGCGTGATGATCAGCGATAGCAATGGGGTGTACGAACTTGTCCAGAACGGAAGCGCATGGGATACCCGGTGGGCGATGCCAAGAGAGGCTTACATCGTGATGCGACGCTCATGGGTGAATCCTATGAGCCCGACGGTCATGCTGCCGACCTCCAAGAATCCGATGGGCTTCCTGCCTACGTTTGCTAGGCGCTTGAACTCGGGTGAAGTGCTGATCGTGAATGGCTATGTTGGCAAATACCGAGTAGCAAGCTTGCCTGTGATTCCATCCTTCGGAATTACACCCGGCGACCCATTTGGCGGAGAGGTCGTCGTTCTTGACGGCTCAATTGACCCTGTTCTTACAAACCGAGGCTTTGATTGGAACAAACCGAACCTTGGCTTTGACTCTTATTATGTGAACTTCGAACTGCCACCGGTGGCGGGCACCCGCTCGCTTGAAGGACCGGTGTTTGCGGAGAAGCGGTAATCAAATGAAACTGTTGCGATCTCTAGTTGGTGGCCTCATGGCATTGGCCCTGCTCCAAGGAGCAGTAGCCCAAAGATGGGGCGGATTCCAGGGTGGGCAGGCTCACCTTGGCCAGCACGATGGCAATAAGAGAACCTTCAATCCAGGGAGGCCATTCCTCCGATGGTGGGATCCCCTGTACAGCCTTTCGACCACGATAGACAACTTCGAGCCGGGTGCCTCCGCAACGCCACCGGCATCATGGGATCAGCCCACAGGTGACCAAGCCGGCTTTTCGCACCAGTCTGACCTCACGACCTACCCGCCTCCGGCGCGCTATCGATTTGCGTCGCCAGTCAATTCCGCATCAGTAGACGAACCTTGGACCCCGGCCGCGGGAGCCGCTCCATTTTTTGAATGGCTATTTTCGGGATTATCGCAGGGTCAGCAGTACGGGATCAGCCTCAACATTCCGATTGGTCCAACCGACGTTGATCCATCTCCGGCAACAACATTGCTGAAGTTTCAGGCTCGGTACTTCGTTTACGAGATTACTGGCGTGGACAACCCTGATGATCCAGGGCAACCGATCTATCAGGTCGTGGATAACCTTCAATACGCTGGAGGTTGGGTTCGCTTGGGCCAGAATGGCGCGACCACAAACCGGGTTTTTACCGTAGATGCTGGTAACCAGATTCGCGTGCGACTGCTTGCGACAGTGCCCCGCCTCGCTGACGGCTCATATGCTGATAACGCCGCTAATGTACTGGTGTACGCGGATGCAGCTCGTATTGAGGGTGTTACCACGACCGCTGGAAATGTCACCACCCAAGCCGTTGTTGGGATGAATGCGGCCGGCCCATTCGCATGGCGAACGGTCTCGGCGCGATCGGAAGACACGACGATCCAAGATGGCTCGGCTCTAAAGAGCTACGGTTTCCCGATTGTTACGAGCTATTCATTTGATGGCACGCCGGTTATTCCGACCGATACTACGGGTCGGCGCAATATGATTTGGTCTTGGCCCGTCCAGAGGCCATTTGACGCAACTGATGCCGAGGTGTCCCGTTACAACGCGGAAAAGGCAGACTGGGCCCTAGCCACCGGAATCTTCGCGGGCGAGCAGAAGCGGACTGATCAAGTGGTTCGGGTTGACAACACGAACGGTAGCGTCCGCGTTGGCATTGCGTGGACTCCCGACACCGCGGCTACCCTGTTTATGGGCACGGACTACCTAGTCAAGGTTGCCGAGCCGGCTTCCACGAGCCAGGTTTCCTATGAGCCTAAGCTCATGCCGGGCACCTACTCGATTGAAGTCTTTATCCCACG
>JADLGZ010000076.1 GCA_020849075.1 Fimbriimonadaceae bacterium
CCGACACTATGCATGGCCATGAGCCAGGCCAGAAACGACAGCAAGAACGACGACGAGGCCTTCGCCAGCCGGAGGAGCCGTAGGGTGAGAAATCCTATGAGCCCGTACAGCAGTCCAAGGCCGATCAACCCATTCTCGGCTAGGGTCGTGAACGTCAAGGAGTGAGCATCGTTGTAACCCCGTACGCTCCAAGCCCCGAAGCCCCCATAGCCCTGCCCGATCAAAGGATCTTGCCGCCACAGTCGAAGCGCCTCATTCCGCAACTGGTCCCTGGCAAAACTGTCATCTCCCCCAGGTTTAACCCGCCCAAGAACGTCAATCATTTGTTCTGGACTCCCGACATTAAAGCGTTGTGCCCATACAATCCCAAGCGACTCTCGGTTGGGGACCACTGTCCACATTAGCGCGATGCCGACAAACATGGCTACGATTGCTAGGCTGAGCCCCTTGGGTGATCTATGATAGATCGCGAACAATCCGATGAGAACAAGCAGAGGGACCAGAAGAATTCCGGTTCGCGAGAGGCCCACAACCGCGCTAGCCAAAAAGAGAACGGAGATCATGCCTACGCACCACGCACCAAATCGTGAGGCTGTTGTCAGAGCGATTGGCCATAAGAGAAGTAAGTAGGCGAAGATCAAGTTGTAATCGCTTACATTTCGGGTTCCAAGCAGCCCTGCCACACCACCCATTGACATGCCCGACCCCAACCGAATCACGACAAAGGTTCCAGCCGTGAGAGCGACAAACCCAACAAGACCGCTGGCCCCCAATTGGGCCGGTGCAGAAATTTCGGATGCAAATTGTTGCTTCAAGTAGGCATAGAGTAAGGGGAGGAAGATTGCAAATGCCAAGAACCCAAATGCGCCAACGGGTGACGCATCAACGCCACTCGCCCACCCGAGTAAGCCAACTCCGGCGCATAGCGCGAGGGAGACTTGCTCCAATCGGCTCAGGGATACGGGTCGTCGCCACAACTCGGCAGCGATTGCGCACGCAACGGACACGTATGGAAGGGTCCGAATGAGAGACTGGGGCCCCAGCGCAAAGTCCCACGCCAGGCCGACTTGATAGAACTGGGTGAGAATGGGGATTAGGATGATAAGCGAAGTTCGAATATCTTGGTAGCGGGGTAGGAAGAGAGCGACCAAGAGGCCAAAGATCGTGCAAGCAAGAGCATTGCGGGCCGTATCCATGGCCCCAAAGCCCATCAGGTTCAGCCCCAAGAAGTCGGTCGTAATGGCGACTAACGAGCCGAGGACGGAAAACGAAACTACGCACCCGATCAATCTCATCATCACCGCCCGAATCATGCAACTCTCCTAGTCACTTGTTCTTGCAAGAGGGCTTTTGCGAGGCGAAGTTGAGGCTGCCCAGTGGTCGCCAGGCGTGCCAGAGTTGCTCGTTGCTCTTGCTTGGCAAGCGGGTTGGCTAAAGCCTCCTGGACCGCCTTGATCAGATCTGCCCGGCTGGAGACAAGCTCCGCCGCCCGGATCTTCAGGAATGGCTTCTGATGGGTGTACTCATAAAATCGAGCAACGGACTCATGATGGGATAGCTTACGATCGCCATCATAGGCAACGGAAATAATAGGAACGTCGTTCGCGGCGGCGTCTAGGACGATCGTGCTGGCGCAATTAACGCACACATCGCTCGATTGGAGCATATCGCGGAGATTGACCAAGTCGTCGGATGGCGGAACGGTGTCAACTCCGAAAGCGTCGGCTGATTCAGGCCATACAAGGACCTCGGTAAAGGTCTTGAGGAAATCGTAGTCTGATGGATTGTCATGAGGGTGGCAGCGAACTAAAAGTTCGGCATCGCCAAAGGCGCCAGCCTGCAGGGCTTCGGCAAGGTGCCGTGCGACAGCAGGTTGATCGGGGCAGGACTTGGTCGCAGTGTTGGCAAAGAGGATTCTCCTCTTGGCGGGCCTTGGCGAAGGCTGCTTTTCATAGATGCCAAAGCGCGGGATCCCTACGATCGGCACCTGGCGTTCAGAAAGGTTAGGCAAGAACTCCCTGACCTCTCGTTGCATGACCTCATTCCAAACGAAGACGGCATCAAACTCGCAAAAGAGAACTCCCTTCGAACTCAGGTTGTCCCAACTTGGGATCATTGTCACAACTCGAATGCCGGCTTCTCGGGCTGACTTGACCAAGGGATCTTCGCGAAAGTCCACGGGGTTCGTCGTGAATAGCAAATCAACCTCGGGAATCGCTGCAGCAGCCGTCAGGTCCCAGCGGCGCCGCATCAGCCATTTTGCGACCAATTCACCTCGCGACGATTGAGCGACTGGTCTGATCAGGGCGCTGGCGATCTTCTCGGCGCGAGATCGCTTACCGCGTTCCCTCATGATTCGCTCGGTCGCCACGTTCTGCCGTTCGAAAACGAAGCCCTTTTGTAACCTGCGGAGACGAGTGAGCTTCGGATGTTCTGGCGGGTGTGCATAAGGTACCCATTCAATGGGTCGCAAGCCGAGTAGCTCAACGAGGCCAACCAAGTGCGGAATCCGCGAGGGATGCGCAAGTCCAATAATCTCGCAATGGTCCTGAAGGTGCGCCGCCACCCCGCTGTGAAGGATGTTCTTTATCGCCCAATGATTGGGAAACGTGATTGCGAGTTTCATGCGGCAAGTAGTCTTTCTGCTTCTTGCCAATCGCATTCCGTATCGATACTGAGAGCACTCTCAACGAGTAGCGGTGCGCAGCGACTGCCGTAGATGGAGCTTTGATCCATCAGAACATCACGCCTAACAAGGTAGGCCGTACCCTCGCGAACATAAGCTGGTGGGGCATCCTGCCGCCTCGTGACTGCACGCCCTGCCGGGAGAAAACTGGACAGGAGGCCATTTTCAATCTTCATTACATAGTGAGGGCTAAGCGTTCTTGGCACTTCGGCAACGGAACATACCGAGTCATGCCCCTCCAATAGAGCTAATGCATCTCTCAAGTGTTGAGCCGTTCGCAGAGGCGAGGTTGGTTGCAAGAGTAAGACCACGTCGGGCCGGTAACCCGTACGTTCTAAGCAGGTAACACCGTGTTGCAACACATCAATCATGGGTGTGGCATCACCAGATAGCTCAGCGGGACGAATAAATGGTACATCCAAGCCTATCTTACGTGCGAGTTCCATTACGGCAAGGTCATCGGTGCTAGTGACGATCCGGTCGCAAACGCCGCTTTCACATGCCACCCTAAAAGCGCGTTCAACCAAGCTCATTCCGCCGAGGATTCGACGGTTCTTTCCCGGAAGGCCCTTGCTTCCGGCCCTAGCTGGAATGAAACCAAGGACTCTCATTTGATGTTTTGGACCTGTCGGATCTCGCGGAAGTATTCAGTTACCCACGTCGGGTCGGGCATGATGAACGTAGCCTCCGTGGGCACGCAAGCATATGAAACATGGAGGTGGTCGGCGCTGTAGCCCTTTCGAACCCATCGAAACCCAGCCCGGGCAAACATTGCTTCTGCGGTCTCCTGAGTCAGTGAGTAAACGTGGTCAATCTTGACGGCATCTTCGACTGAGCCATTGCGAAGCATCGCAGCCCGGAAATCAACGATGTCCACCAGAAAGATTCCGTGGTCTGAGATAACTTGCCTCAACTTGGTGAGGGTCGTGGAAACATCCAGCAGATGGTCAATAGTTTGGAAGAGTCCGATGATATCGAACTTGCGCCCTTTGGCATCCCAGTCCTCAACAAACCCCGTGATGCTTTCAATGCCAAGAGACTCGGCTTCGGCGGTCTCAGCGGGAGCGGGGTCAATTAAGGTTGTTTTGAGGTCGAAGCACTTCATAAACTCCCGTGCAACAACACCCGTTGACCCACCAACATCAAGGAGAGTTTGATGAGCTTCTGTGATGAATGGCCTAGCAAATTCTATGAACGCTTGGGCGTAAGGTACTTGCTCGCCTTGAATGGTCTTGGCATCAATGAGACGGCCATGATAGGCGCTCACGAGCGGTCGGTAAGTGCTTGCATAGAAGCTTCCGTATGCTTCAGCCGTCATGCGTGGGTTGAGCATCGTTAGGCCGCAATCATTGCACGCAGTGGCCTGGACCGGGTATCCGTAGCGGTCTTGGTGGGTAAGAATCACCCAGCGATCTGCCCCGCAACAGTTGCAAGGAAGGTAGTCCTCCTTCGGCTGTGTGGAGGGATCAAACCCAAGGGCTTGAATACGTTGTTGTCGAGTTTCGGCTAGGGCTATCATGCGGCTTTTTGGTTCTCCGTGGTTGTATATGAAAGTTGTTTTTGAGTTCTGAGGGTCAGCTTGGCGACCTTATCGGCAACAAGGGGCGAGACAAAGCCATCACCGTACAAAGTGCTTGGAGCGTATCGACCGTGGGCAATTTGCGCCCGGATTGCCGATTGGATCAAGTTGGCGTCTGGAATCAGATGGCAGACATGGTCTCCGCGTTCTCTCCCGGCTTGGCGATTTCCCACCAGCACAACGGGGGTCCCAAAAAAGCTGGCATCGCGGACGAAGCTACTGCTGTTGCCAACTGCGCAGGCTGCCTTAGCGAGAACTTTGAGGTAGGCCTCTGGCGCGAGGTTAGTCATGGTGCGGAGCCAGCGTGTGGTGTCGGTCTCGAGTCGGAAGCGGCGGATCTCCTTGCTGATGTGATCGCTACCCGCGTCAATGTTTGGCCAGAGCAGAAGAGTGGGCATCTGAACTTGGCCAAGCGCATTCAGGAGTTCCCTCATTTGAGCGGCTTCGCCGCCAAACTCGGTGGTGGTGGGATGAAACAGAGCGAGAAGGTAGTTCTCGCGAAAATCAATGGGTGCTCCTGCGCCAACCTGATTCATGACCGCATTGTCCAAACCCAAGTCCAAGGTCCTAGCGATGTCACTACTGGGGCAGCCGACGACCAAGATAGAGTCTTCACGCTCACCCATTCGCACCAGATACTCAGCAGCCCGTTGGGTGCTCGGAACATGGTAGTGAGCAAATTTGCTGATCGCGTGCCGAGCACTCTCGTCGATCGAGCCGCTGACTTCTCCGCCTTGAATATGAATGAGCGTCAGGTTCATATAGGCGGCGGCAATCGCGGCTCCAAGCGCTTCATATCGATCGCCGATCATTAGGACGACATCGGGCCGCAAGCGTTGAAACTCATTCGTAAACTCAAGGACTCCAAGGCCAACCGACTTTGCCATGGTGGCCGGAGTTGAGCCTTCCAGTTCCATGTAGACCTCACTGGCGACGTCAAATCCATCTTCGCGAATGACATCAACCGCTTTGCCGAACCGCTCCAAGACTAGAGTCCCGCCGCAAACGATTTGTAGGTCAACCTTCGGGTGGGCTCGAAGAGCCTCCATTACTGGGCGCAGGCGGCCGTAATTCGCTCGATCTACAAGGACAACACAAACTTTACGCAACATCACGCTCCATGATCAATTCATCAAGGACTAAGTCGCGTTTGGCCGGGCGACCGACGACTTCTTGTATCCGAGATTCTGGGATGCCATTGCCGGGCTTCTTTAGAACAAGATGGTCTTCCTGAATCAATTCACCTTGTCGAATCGGCTTTCGGACTACTAGGCTCTTTCCGAACATTTCCCTTAGGGGTTGCAGCTGGCTCGCCATATGGTCCTTGTCCACCGGGTTGGCTTGCATCGTCTCGATGGCACGGACCCCCTTGGTTAGCAGAGCAAACTCTTCAATGGTCAGCGAGGCTGAATTGTCTGGGCCGAAGGCGCCCCGGTGCCAGGTGATATGGGCTTCGAGAGCATCAAGACCCATTGCTACTGCCGCGAGCCCGGGGAAGATCTCACCGCTGTGGTCGCTGAGGCCTACGCCGCAGTCAAACTGATCACGAAACTGTTGCAGGATGTTTAGGCCAACTTGTTGCAGCGGCGTTGGATAAGCAGAGGTGCACTGAAACAGAGTCAACGGCACGCCCCGTTCTTGGACTCGCCTCACAACGCTGCGGATTTCCTTCCACCCCGCCATTCCGGTTGAGACGAACATTGGCCAACCCGACTCACTCATCGCGTCAAACATTCGTTTGCCCGAGATCTCGCCGCTGGCCACCTTCCAAGCCGGCATACCGATTCTCTTCAAGAGCTCGACCGCACGAAGGCTAAATGGGGAACATAGAAAGTCAATACCAATCTCGTTGCAGTGGGCTTTGATCTCAAACCACTGGGACTCGGTGAACTCCATCCGTTGCCAGTACTCGTATCGGCTCGAATCTTGCTTCGAAAACTTGATTCGCCATGGCTCATCAGGCGTGCTCTCGTCGGCCGCGAAATGCATTTGGAACTTCACCATATCGGCTCCAGCCGACTTGGCGGCATCAATATAGGCGTGTGCCATACCTAGAGACCCATCGTGAGCCTGAGCGACTTCGGCGATCATCAGGCAGCGGTTGGCCATTGATGCACCTCCTTATGGTTTTGTCGTCGGGGTGGTACCGAGAAGGCCAAGATGACGCCAAAGAGCATTCCCAACACCGCGCCGGCAAATGGGTTTCGGGCCCACCGCTTGTTGATGGGGCGCTCCTCCAAGAATGAGGGTGTGATAACTGCCCAATTGACACGTTCTACTTCGGCATCAATTCGAGCTTGCTCATACTTTGCGCGAAGGTCAGCTGTAGTCGCATAGGTGTCCTGAAGCTGTTTGATCTTGGTCTGCAACACCGATTGCGCTCCGGGGCTTTGGGCAACGGATCGGTTTTGCTGATTGACCTGGAATTGGAGCCCAGCGATCTGAGCGTCTAAATCAGCGATATCCACTTGCAAGTCGCCATTGACGGCCTGTTGGGCCCTTCGAAGTTCACGGTTATATTGATCCTGAGCAACCGAGAGTTGAACCCGCAGAGTTGCTAGTGCAGGCGCATCGGGGCCCAGTTCTTGCTCCGCGGCTCGGACTTGTTCTACGAGTTTTGAAACTTGCTGACGTAATCCATCTAGTCGCGGATCCTTTGGCAGGGCTGGATCGGCAAGGTTGCGGCGCATTCTTGTCGCGAGTTGCGCCCGTTGGGCCTTAAGCAGTCCAAGCTGAACCTGGCTTGTTTCAGCGCTTGCAACCATATTCAACATCCCTTGGGCGTCCCAGACGGTTAGGTCGGGAGACTCCATCGTCTTGACCAAGTCGTTCTCGATTTGGAGGTTTCGCTTGCGCTGGGCCTTAAGCGATTGTGACAATTGCTTTTCACGCCTCCCGGCCGCCGACTCATTGGCCCGGAGTTCGAAGTCACGGGCTCGCGAAATCGAAAAGTCCACCATTTGGCGCGCCAGATCGGGGCTGGTAGCATCGGCGATCACTTCCAGTTGGTTGGTAGCTTGATCTGACCGGACAAACCATATTGAGCGGATTGTGTTCGCCGGAATCTTGAATTGTTCCGACATTTCCCGAACCATCGCATCGCTATCAAACATGCCTTGAAGCACTGTTAGCGGCGTTGCCGTATTACCACTCAAGATCGGAGAATTGGCAAGGAGGTCGTTCGCATGGGGGAGCATCATGACCTGTGCGCGGACGCGATGCTTGGCTGGAATCCAAATCGTATAACCTAAAGCCACGGTTGCACCGATCACCGCGAGGCTGGCTATCCACCGCCAACGGGCCACTAATGGGTGCTGCGCTTTTTCCATCGTATACTGGGAATCCCAGTATTGTTATCGGTCCTAGCGTGGTGGAAATGCAGGCTGATCTTGAGAATTATTGTCAGGATTTTGAACCGGCTGACTTAGAGTGGAATCTTCGAGATAGCTCTTGCGCCACCGCATCTTTTCGACAATCTCGCGTTCGTGCTTGCCAAAGTCTTCAAACGTTTGCACCTTGTAGGCACGGGCGATACCTTGCAACACGGTCAGAAGGGGGTCCAGTTTGCCGGTGTTAACCTTGCGATCCATTAGGGTAGCGAGACCGGCCTCGCTCTTGATGATCGTTCCGATCGGTCCCGTCAAGATTCGACCATCAACGGGAACTAGTACAGTGTCGCTAGCGGGATAGTATTGTTGTCGCGCTACCTGAAGCTGGGCCACGCGGTTAGCCTCGCTCAGACGTCCGGCACGTTGGAAAAC
>JADLGZ010000077.1 GCA_020849075.1 Fimbriimonadaceae bacterium
GATCCTCCACGAGGCGAGTTGCTTGCGCGCTGGACGCCCCTTCAAAGATCGGGGTCGGTAGGTTGGGGCGCCATATACCATCGCGCAGCTTGCTTTCCAGAACTTCTACAGATACATTGAGCATCCCTGCTACCTTTCTCAAAATCTCGGGATTCTTCTTAAGAACCGCCGGCACGCCGGTCACGACGTACTGAGATCTAACCGCGGCAATGGGGCGCCCCTTGCGATCAACAATCAAGCCCCTAGGCGCAGTGAGCAGGACCCGGCTAGCTCGGCTCCGCTCCGCCCGAAGCTTAAGTTCGTCGGCTTGAACAATTTGGAGATCCCATAGCCTGACGAGGAACACGATAAGGGCAAGCCCGACTATCGTTGGGAAAAGTAGGGATCGAAGATCAAGGCGAATACCGCGTTCTTGATGAATGACGGACACTTAGCCGTCTCCGGGGCCATCGGGTAACTCTGGATTACCATCGGGAAGCGTTGCGGGGGGCTCTTCGTCCGGCGGCTTAGTGCCGCCAGTATCGGGCTTTGGAGTTTCGTCTGGAGGAGCATCCACACTAGAGACAGCGGGCTTATCGCCCGGTTCCTCTTTGGCATCCTCTTCCTTCTCGTTGCTGAGACCACCCATTTCATGGGTTAAGCGCGCGCTACCTTCACCGTCATCGGTTACATAGGCTTCGCGCTCTTTCTCCCGATCAAGGGGGTCCGGTTTGACCTCGGGCTCACCAAAGAGGTCTTGGCACTCCTTCATAACGTCTCGCCACATCAGGATTGGCACCTTGCCCCCCATTACATAGTTCGACATCGGCTTATAGACCCAAACGCGGTGTTCCCGATCAAATTGTTCATTGGCGACCCACGACACGGCAAGGTAGTTATCGGTGTAGCCGATGAACCACGCATCGCGGTTATCGTTTGTCGTGCCTGTCTTTCCTCTCGCCCGGCGTACCGACGAAGCATAGCTTCCGGTGCCTCCTTGCACTACTTTGCGGAGGCAATAGTCCATGTCTTCCGCGGATGCAGAGCTCATGAGGCTTCGCGTGACCTGGGGATCAAATTTTCGGACAACATTACCGTTGCTGTCCAGAATCCGTCGCATGCCATATGGCTTAACCCGGCTTCCCTCATGCTGAAAGATGGAATAAGCTTGCGCCAACTCGATGGGACGAACGGCGACCGACCCCAATACGAGCGAAGGCACGGCAATCATTGAGGTGGTCAGTCCGTAAACTCGTCGAGCGTAACCTTCCACAAACACCTTCGGATTAACCATTTTCATGGCGCGTACGGCAGGGGGATTCATGGAAAACTGAATCGCGCTACTGACCGAAACAGAGCTCCCACCCTTTCGGCCCTCGACTGTCCATGTGTGGCCACCGTCTCGCTCGCGATATGTATCAGCGCGAATTGGATCGCTAGGAGTCAGAACACCTTGCTCAAAAGCGGCACCGTAAACAAGGGGCTTCATGGCCGACCCTGGTTGGCGTTTACCCTGGGTCACTGCGTTGTACTTGTTCTTCGCGTAGTCCACGCCGCCGATCATGCAAAGGATCTCACCCGACCGATTCATAAGCATGAAGGCGTTCGTTGTGACCCCTGACCGGCGATAACTATCAACCAACCGATGGGCACGATCCTCCGCGAACTTTTGCAGTCTGGAATCTAATGAGGTCTCAATCGTGTACCCACCTTGTGCCACATCTACACCGAGTTCTAGGCGGGCTTGGTCGAGAATGTAACGGACAAAGTAGGGAGCACGCTTGATCGTCGCTTGGAGTCGGTTTTCATCTTCAGCCAGTTTTGGACGATCGGCAAGAGCTTCATCGTATTCCGACTTCGAGATCATTTTCTCTTCGAACATGACCGCCAAGACCGCGTTTCGATTCTCAATTGCCTTCGAGTAGTTTACAAACGGATTTTCGCTGCTTGGTCGGCGAACGCACCGGGATAGCATCGCGGCTTCACTCGCCGTTAGCTCGTCCAAACTCTTCCCAAAATAGACATCCGCGGCGGCAGTAATGCCGTAGGCTCCCGACCCATAAAAGACCTGATTTAGGTACAGCTCTAAAATCTGACTCTTGGTAAGCTTGCGCTCAATCTGTAGCGCAAGGGCGGCATCTTCGAGCTTTCGTTTGAAACTCTGCTCCGGGCTGGTGTACAAGCGCTTGGCAAGTTGCATGGTCAGCGTACTTGCGCCTCCCGCAACACGCTGCTCCCTTACGTTCGTGAAGACCTGCCGAGCTACGGCCCAAGGATCAACGCCATCGTGCTCATAAAAGCGCTTGTCTTCTGCGGCCAAAGTGGCCTTCTGCACAAGTTCAGGAATATCTGCAATCTCAGTGGGGATGCGGTACTCAGTCGCACTTTCGTAGAGGAGCTTGCCATCTGAGCTCATGATTCGCGTTGGACCAACACGAATACTTGCCATCTTTGCATCTAGGGTCGGGATCTGCTCGCTCGCCTCGTTGAGCATCATAGCGAACATGGCTCCACCTGCCAATACCCCAGCTGCAAGGAGGCTAAAGAGAACCAAGAAAATTACACCCATCTTCCTCCAGATGCTGGAAGGGCGTTTCGTGGTGGGGCGCTTGCGGGTTGTCGCTCGGGTAGCCACGGTCTTTTTCAGTATAACCGACGAGGCACGCGGCCCCGTTCCTAATATGGACGACTGGCCTACTTCACTTGATCTGCTAGTTTCTGAAGTTCAGCAACGTTGAGGCTCCCCACGAGTACAAC
>JADLGZ010000078.1 GCA_020849075.1 Fimbriimonadaceae bacterium
GCAATGAATGACTCACCGATCAAAAAGGCTTGGGCTAAGCCCTCTGGCTTGGGTTGCACAGCATAAGAAATGTTGATCCCCCACTGCGTACCGTCTTCCAAAAGCCGGATAAACATCTCCTGCTCATGGGGCGTGGTGATCACCAAAATGTCCCGGATGCCAGCCAGCATAAGCGTAGTCAGAGGGTGGTAGATCATCGGTTTGTTGTAGATCGGCAGGAGTTGCTTGCTCACCGCTCTCGTGATCGGCCAAAGCCGCGTGCCACTCCCTCCTGCAAGAACAATGCCTTTCGTAATCAATGCGCAACTCCGTAATGAGACTCAATCCACTGCTGGTACTCGCCAGACCGTACCTGTCGAACCCATTCAGGGTTGCCTAAGTACCAATCCATCGTCCGAGCAAGTCCCTCTTCGAAAGTACAACTTGGCTTCCATCCAAGTTCGGTTCGCAGCTTGGATGAATCGATCGCGTACCGGAAATCGTGGCCTGGACGGTCCTTCACAAAGGTAATCAAGTGATCTAGCGAAGCCACACCACGACGCTCCGACATGAGCTTGGTAATACCCCGGACGATTTCAATATTGGGAACATCGTGTCCCCCGCCGATGCAGTAGGTCTCGCCCACTCTCCCTCGCTCCGCCACTTGCCAGAGGGCCTCGCAATGATCATCAACAAATAACCAATCGCGAACGTTCAGGCCCTCCCCATAAACGGGCAGGGGCTTATCTTCCATCGCGTTCAGGATCATGAGCGGGATCAACTTCTCCGGAAATTGCCTCGGACCGTAATTGTTACTGCAATTGGTGATCTTGACCGGGAGCTTAAACGTATCGTAATAAGCTCGGCAAAAGTGATCAGCACTAGCCTTACTCGCCGAATACGGACTGTGCGGATCGTAGGGCGTAGTCTCGGAAAATGCTCCAGACTCCCCAAGCGAACCAAAGACTTCGTCGGTACTGACGCTCAGAAACACCGGCTGCTGGTCCCCGTCCCATATCTGACGACAAGCTTCAAGGAGATTGGCCGTGCCGAGCACGTTAGACTGAACAAACTCCAGCGGAGCACGGATCGAACGGTCTACGTGACTCTCGGCCGCGAAATGAAACACTCGATCCGGTTCAAATGCGGTTACAAGCTCCTGAACACGCTCAAATGAAGCCAAGTCCGCTCGAGCAAAGGAATAATTGGAAAGCGACTCCAACTCGGCCGTGTTCAGCGGATGCGAGGCGTAACCGAGCTTGTCAATGTTTAGGAACTGATGCTGGGAGTTGTTTGGAACGTAACGGTTCAGAAATGCTGAGCCGATGAATCCAGAACCACCCGTTACCAAAATCCGCATTCCTGACACAACCAGCCTCCTATTTTATCGGTTCCCGCCCGCGATGTCTTTGAGAAATAGCGATTTGATGGCATTACTACTGGCTTACGACCCAGACCATAGCCATTTTGGTCCCGCAGGCGATACCCTATAGCTATGCGAACGATTCTGCCTGCCCTCTTGGTTGTCACCGCTACCCAGTTTGCCCACGGAGCCCTGCCAAAGGTGCTCTTCAGTGGAATCCAAACCTCGGCGACCAGCGATGTCCCGGGTTACCCAGGTGTTAAGTTCAATCTCCTGACTCGTATCTACGCCAGTCCAAATGGCAATCACTTTGTTTCGATCAGCACCAATGTCGGTACAGGTTCACCCCGTGTAATCACCACGGGCGACATGCTGGTTCCCAACAGCCTCACCGTGCGAGTGCGCGAAACCGAACCTTGGATCTTTGGCGGGCCTTATACGACCAGTAATATCCGCTCGGTCGCCGGCATCAACGATTCAGGCAACTTCGGCTGCGTCCTCAGCTCGAGCGAACCCACGTCCGCTAATGAATACTCAATCAAGCGGGTCAGCGGAGTCTTCGGCAGCGTTGCCAAGGAAGGGGACATTGCTCCGCTCACCGGTGCTGCTTACCCCGGAGGACTTGCCGCTCCGCAACTCCTCAACGACAACTCAATGGCTTGGGGGAGCGGGACCAACAATACCGGCGTAGATGCTGCCCTGTACACTGAATCGGCGTTGCTTGCCCGTAGGGCGATCACCATCCCCAACGGACAACTCAGCGGTACTCCGGTGCCGATCATGCGCTTTGAGACCGATAAGTTCCGCATGGGATCGGTAGATTCCAGCTTCATGTATCAAGCCCTAGTTGGAACTGGCACGGTTACCGCCAGCGGCTCCAGCATCGTGGCAGTGGACAATGAGGTGAAGGCGCAAGTCGGATACGCAATTCCCGGGAGCCCAAACACGGAGACAGTTGCCTCGTTTGGGGCGACCGCAAACGGTGGCTCTTCAATCAGCGCCCGAAACCGATACTTCACTTTTAGCGGCGCCCTGAATGGGGGCCAAGACTTCGTCTACCAAGGCAAAGTCGGCGGAACACCCAAGTTTGTCTTCGAAGGCGATCCCATCACCCCCGGCAATAGCGAACTCTGGGGCGCAACAACGACGACCTTCTCAGGCGTTGCCATCAACAGCTATGGCGAGACCGTGATCTGCGGCCTCACTAATAACCCCGATACAACCAAGAACTACGTCGTGGTACTAAACAACGGCTACACCAGCAAAGTGATGTACCGCCGATTTGACCCCATTGATCTTGATGGCAATGGCATCGCCGATGACGATCTCTTCTTCCAATCCATCTCCTCCGACAACCTCATGTTCTGCGACAACAACCGGTTGTTCTTGGGTGCCCAACTTCGCACGACTGCGGGCACCTTGTCGGGGACGGTCCTCGCCCATATTTGGCTCGACCTCCCGATCACGGGTGACGTGGACGGCTCGGGCGAGGTAGACGCCGCCGATATTGATATGGTCATCGCAGCCTTTGGCAGCACGACGCCGGATATTCCCGAAGATGTTGATGGCTCAGGCGAAGTTGATGCGGCTGACATTGATATCGTGATCAGTAATTTCGGTCGCACCCGATAAGGGCAAATCCCATTGGCGCGAGATCGGGAGTCTAGCAACTCTAGGGCTCACGTGTACCACCTATAGCTTTAACAAGGTCTTTTGACGAGCGGACCTGACGTCGGAAGCAAAATCTTGCAAGCGGCTGACCTCTGATGAACCCTTTGCCGGAGCGATCGCGCTGGCCAGCCAGCGATCTAGATTTATCCCGACCACGAAGTGGGCTGGGGCCCGAACCTATGGCTGCGGGTGCCGAGCACATCGATACAAGGCTCGGGATGACGTGATTTGAGGGTTTCTGGTCTCGTTCGATGCTGTTGTTTATAGTTTCATGGCAGCGCCGCCTCTCGTCCTGATATAGGTTGCAAATGTTACGACGTTTCCATCTGGGTCATTTGAAACGTATCCGCTGAGCGGGCAGTCCACCAGAGCCCCAAAGGGCAAAGATACGACCTTCGTGTTTTCACGCGGGTATACTTTTGCCCGAACCGCCGGGGCATTTTGCATCGGCGTACTTTTTGAAAGAGGACCTACCAAAGCACCATGGCCAGCGCCGGAACAGTAATCCAAGTTATGGGCCCGATCGTGGACTGTCGCTTTAGCACCGA
>JADLGZ010000079.1 GCA_020849075.1 Fimbriimonadaceae bacterium
CCTACCGATTCACCGTCACGCTCACGCCGGCATCGGCGGCGATCATGGGGATGGGTGGCTTGACTTTGGCGAGGGTTACCGTACAGACCCGCACGCGTTCGTCGCTGAGTAGGATCGCATCGGCAATGCGCTGGGCAACAAACTCCATGAGGCGGTGCTTGTCCTTGGTTGCAACCGAGCTTGCCAACGCAGCCAGCATGCCGTAGTCAATCGTTGCATCGAGGTCATCGCGGTGGTTACCATCGCCAGCCACGCGCAAATCAAGATCCATCGTGTATCGGTGGCCAATCTCTTGTTCTTCTGGGGAGCAGCCATGATAGGCGTAAAACTCAATTCCACGCACAAAAAGGCGATAAGAATGGGCTTCCATGAGCGAATTGTGGCACGCAACATAAGCGACCTCCGACCACCGGACTAGAGACTTTGAGACCTAACGAGGTAGAATGACAAAAATCTCGCGAAACCGATGACGGGTGGCGCTTTTGCCATCCTTCGTTGTTTAAGGGGAGGAAAAAATTATGGCTACGGATATGGTTCAACAGCTTAATCAGATTGCCATCGAGCGGGATATCCCGGTCGAGGACTTGTTCTTTGAGCTCGAGGAATCGCTGGCCGTCGCCTACAAGAAGTACATTGGGGTGCCGAATGAGGTCGCGGTCGAGGTCAAGATGGACCGCGAGAAGCTGACCAATATGTTCGTGATGAAGGAAGTCGTGGGCGAGGTGATGAATCACGCCTTGCACGTTGACGTCGTGACGGCCCGCAAGACTCATCCTGATGCTGAAATCGGTAGTTTTGTACCGGTTAAGGTGAACCCAGAACTGTTCGGTCGTATTGCGGCTCAGACGTTCAAGCAGGTGCTCTCCCAAAAGATGCGAGAGGCTGAACACCGCCGCGTTACTGGGGTTTTTGCCGAGAAGCAGCATGATATCGTGACGGGCACGGTCGTCCGCCGCGAGGAGCAGAATGTATTCATCCAAGTAGAGAAGGTCGAAGCGAAGCTTCCTCGCTGGGAGCAAGTACCGACCGAACCGTATCGCATTAACGATACGCTGAAGGTGTACGTTCTTCGAGTTGAAGATGGTCGCCGTGGGCTTGAGGTCATTGTCAGCCGTACTCACCCGAACCTTCTTAGAAAGCTATTCGACCTGGAAGTGCCCGAAATCAAGGAAGGCCTCATTGAAATTAAGAGCGTAGCCCGAGAGCCGGGGCAGCGAAGTAAGGTCTCGGTGAGCACCACTGACGAGCGTATTGATGCGGTTGGCGCCTGCGTGGGACCACGCGGTAGCCGAGTGCAGGCGATCGTGGACGAACTCTTCGACGAGAAGATTGATATCGTGCCTTACAGCGAGGACGCTAAAACTTACATTATCAATGCCTTGAGTCCGGCAAAGGTGAACTCGATCAAGTTGAACGAAGCGGAGCGAAGTGCCTACGTGATCGTTCCCGACATGCAACTTAGCCTCGCGATTGGCAAGGGTGGTCAAAATGTCCGCCTCGCCGCCAAGTTGACCGACTGGAAGATTGATATTCGTAGCGAAGCGCAAGCCGCCGCCGAAGGCGGGGTTGCTCAACCGAAAGCCGCGCCGGCAGGCGGGGAGGCATGACACAGCGTGCCACTTCGAACCTGCATAGCATGCCGTAAAAGGGACGAACAAAGTTCCTTTATTCGCGTGCGCGCCCGAGAAACCGAGGGGCGAAGCGCTTACATTTGCCATCACTCTGGGTGCATCGTGAGGGCCGTGAAGCGGCTACCACATGCCCTTCGCACTGCTCTACCTCCAGCCCGCATCCATGAAATTAGAAACTATGTCATCCAATAGCATCGCCTCCATCGCCAAAGAGTTCGATATCACCCCCGGTCAAGTGACTTCAGTTCTCAACGAACTCGGAGTCCTGTTCGATGGTGATGAGTTCTTGGCTGAGCCCGACGAACTGAGCGTCATTAAAGAATCATTAGGGGAGCAGCGAGGGCAGAAAGTGCTCATCCTCGCACCCGGAGCGAATGTTCGCGACATCGGGGCGGCCCTTGGTAAGCAACCGCAGGACCTCATCAAGGAACTCATGATGAAGCATAGGACGCCGGCGACGCTAACGACTTCGCTTGCGCCAGAAATGGCCGAGAAACTGGCCAGCAGCTATGGTTACAGCATCAAGTGGCAGGTGATTGAGGCCAAGCCTGCGGTCAAGCCCATTGCGACCACGGCGGCAGTGAAGCCAGTTGGTGGCGCACAGCATCGTCCACCGGTGGTTACGATCATGGGACACGTTGATCATGGTAAGACATCCTTGCTTGACACGATTCGCAAAACCCGCGTCGTGGATCGGGAGCACGGCGGCATCACCCAACATATTGGTGCGTATCAGGTGGAGTTGCCGGAAGGGAAGATCACCTTCTTGGATACCCCCGGTCACGCTGCGTTTACGGCCATGCGAGCGCGCGGTGCTCAGGTCACGGATATCGCGATTTTGGTTGTCGCCGCCGATGACGGCCTCATGCCGCAGTCTCTCGAAGCCATTGGGCACATCAAGGCCGCCGGGGTGCCGATGATCGTGGCGATCAACAAGATTGATAAGCCGAGCGCGAACCCCGATAAGGTCATGCAGATGCTCATGGCGCAAGAGGTCGTGGTGGAGGCTTACGGCGGTCAGGTGGGCAGCGTCAACGTATCGGCACTAACTGGCGAAGGCATTTCAGAGCTCCTTGAGCGCATCCTCTTGGAAGCCGAGTTGCTCGACTTGAAGGCCGATCCGCGAGGAGAGTTTCGGGGCGTGGTGATTGAGGCCAAGCTGGACAAAGGTCGCGGCCCGGTCGGGACTATTCTGGTCCAAGAAGGGACCCTGCACATCAGCGATTCGATCGTAGTCGGTTCGGCCTTTGGCAAGATCAAGGCCATGACGGATTACACGGGTGCGAGTATCAAAGAGGCGGGACCAAGCGTGCCCGTCGAGGTACTCGGCTTGAACGAGGTTCCGGGAGCCGGCGACAAGGTTGAGTTTGCGGAAAACGAAAAGCAGGCACGCTCCCTAGGGGAGCAACGGGCGATGGAGGCACGGGCCAAATCTCTTGTTACTACCAAGCGCAAGATCAGTTTGGGCGACCTTCGCCGACAGATGGACGAGGAAGAGGTCAAGAACCTCAACCTAATCGTCAAGGCCGACGTGCAAGGATCGGTAGAAGCTGTGCGCGGCCTGCTGGAGAAAGTGCAGAACGACGAAGTTGAGGTCAAGGTGATCTACGCCGGTGTGGGCCAGCCTACGGAGTCCGATGTCTTGTTGGCTAGTGCGGCTGGGGGCATCATCGTGGGTTTCAACATCAAGGTAGATGCGAAGACAAAGCAAGAAGCCGAGCGTGCGAAGGTCGAGATTCGATCCTATAACGTGATTTATGAATTGATCGAAGACATTGAAGCGGCGGTCAAGGGAATGCTGGCACCGAAGTTTGAGGAACACTCGTTGGGTACGGCGGAGGTCAGGCTGGTCTTCAAGCTCACGAAGGCTGGATTTGTTGCGGGTTCGTATGTTACGGATGGGATGATTCGCCGTGGAGCGGCATGCCGAGTGCGTCGCGGAAGCGACTTTGTTTACACGGGCAAGATTGACTCCTTGAAGCATATCAAGGCGGACGTTCGCGAGATGACGGCGGGGCAGGAGTGCGGTATTCAGTTTGATGGCTGGACGGACTTCAAGGAAGGTGACATGGTCGAAGCCTACGAGATGGTCCAAATCATGGACTAACCGGTAACTGAGTGCGAAAACTACTGGGTTTTTGTAATCTAGGCTACAGAACGGCCTCGATGGGTTGGTAACTGCATTATAATGAGCAAGGTTCCGTAAGGACCAGCACTTTTGTTATGAGAACTTTATCTGTTGCTTTACTCCTCGCTGCGGTCGCGGGTGCGCACGCGCAGTCCCGATCATCGTTCACCAACGTTGGATCGCTGTTGGACATCTCCGTCAACAACTCGGGCCTGTCCTACAATGTTGGCTTGACCGGTTCGCCGACCGTTGCTTACGCGGGTGTCACTTACGAGATCCAGTACATCATCGGTTTCTGGGTGCTTTCGAACACGGACATCTCGGCTTCCAACAGCGCAAGTGGTGCTTGGTCGACAAACAACAATAATGCCGGTTCCGGCGGGATTTCCGGTTGGACAGTCAGTTATCAGAATAGCCAACGCATTGATCCGACTGAATCCAAGACGTTCACCTACAATCAGCTGAACAATGTGACGAACAAGCAGTACGGGTTCTATGTGCGCTTGGGCGAGGATGTCCATCGCAAGAATGGCCCCCATGCCGGCGAAAAGGTCTACATCACGGGCACAACCTGTGTTCCCGAGCCGACCTCAATGGCCGCCCTCGGCTTGGGTGCTGTCGCGTTGCTTCGACGTCGCCGACAAGCCAAGTAAAGCCTTAGAGTTTGGCATTGAGCACCCACTGCATTACGCAGTGGGTGTTTTTTGCGCGTATCCTGGCATGATTGCTGGTTTTTAAGCAATAGTTAAGCAATATTGAGATATAATCCTCAAGTTGCTCACTTGTGGGCATTTTTTTGAGGAGTTATATGAAATCACTATTTGCCACGTTGTTGGTTCTGGGCGCCGCACTCGGTTACGCCCAACAATACTCATCGTTTTCCAATGTTGGGACCTTCTCGCCGGATATTTCGATAAGCCAAGTCGGCAACTCCTATACGGTCGCTCTGGCTAATAATGCAACCCAGACCTATGCAGGTGATACCTACGAGGTTGACTACATCATCGGCTTCTGGGTCCTGTCCACACAGAACATCACAGCGACGAATATCAATCCCAGTGGTTGGTCCACAAACAACAACAATGCTGGATCAGGTGGAATCGCAGGGTGGAGCATTGGCTACCAAGATAGCCGTCGTATTGATCAAGGCGAGTCCCAGGTGTTCACATTTAGTTCGTTCTCAACCGGTGGGACCAAGTCCTTCGGGCTCTACGTTCGATTTGGTGAGGCACTGAATTGTCCCGACAAGAATGGTTGTGGTGACCACGCGAACGAGAAAAAATACATTCGAGGTAATCCCGTACCCGAGCCGGCCACGGTCTTTGCCTTGGGCCTTGGCGCATCTGCTCTCCTTCGGCGTCGTCTCCGTAATAAGAACTAAGCCTAGTCCTATGCTTCTCCGAATGATCCGCGATTTTGCGGATCATTCGGCCTAAAGGCGTACAACTCTTCACGATTACGTGGGCCGGAGAGGCGGCAGGGCAAGCCATCGGGTGTTGACTTGTACTCAATTCGGGTGGGGAAGTCCTCGCCTTCTCGCTCAAATGTAGCCGACGTTGAGTCTGCGTGTACTAGCCGAAATGCAACAGGGGATTTGTCGCCCTTGGATAGACCACCGAGGACGATATACATCGTGACGGCATCACCCTTCTGCTCCAGGGAGAGGAACTCCATAAACCTGGCCTGCCCCTCCACCACGA
>JADLGZ010000080.1 GCA_020849075.1 Fimbriimonadaceae bacterium
CGCACCAAGTAACAATAACTTCTTCACAATCTAGTCCAAACATTGGACGTGCCATGAACTGCTTCGTTCTGGTGTCCTAGGGCTTATTGTCGGTAGATTAGTCTACAACCGTAATGCCCATATTGCGGGCAGTGCCAGCAATGATCTTGGCAGCAGCCTTGATGTCCGTTGTGTTCAGGTCGGCCATCTTCTTCGCCGCAACGGCTTCGAGTTGGGCCTGAGTGATCGTGGCAACCTTGTCCTTTAGCTGGTGGCTTCCACCCTTCTGGATGCCCAACTCCTGCTTGATAAGGTCGCTGGAGAGGGGTTGTTTGACAACGAATGAGTAGGATTTGTCTTCGAAAACCGTGATCTCGACCGGGAGCGTGTAGCCCATCTGTGGCGTGGTCATTTCGTTGAACTTCTTCAAGAACTCCATCATGTTGATGCCAGCTTGTCCAAGAGCAGGCCCAACAGGTGGTGCAGGGGTGCCTTTCCCTGCTGCGATGTTCAACTTGACGATAGATGCAATACGTTTTGCCATATGATTCCTTCGTTGGTGGTTCGACCCCACGAATCCAGGGCCATGTTCTCGCAGTCGGGCTCGAGTCTGCCCCGAAGGACCACCCTGCGCGAAGGCATGATTATACCTCAGGCCCTTGTTCTAGCCTAACAGCTCGGCTAACATCCGATGAAATTGGTGCGTCCCTTGCTCGCGTAAGGGGGAAAACCGCCCTCGACTATAGAACCGTGAGTGAATCCCTCGTTGAACCAGCTCAACAACCTGTTCGTCCTCTCGCTCCACACGGTCCAATTCGGCACCCGCGCCATGGGCAATCTTGCTAGCATCCCACACAAACCGAACAAATGACACCTTCGTCAGAGCGGGACCGAGCGGCCGCACGACATTGATGGAAAGACCCCAGGGGTAGAAGTTCAGCATGAGATTGGGAAAGATCCAGTAATAGTAGGCCGAAATCTGGAGCCCATAGTCGGGCGAACTAGTTGGGAGATTAAACACTCCCTCGCCTCCCTTCGCCTCAGCGAGCTGAAGGTTGCCCCAATCGAAAGTCTCTGTTCGGTAGGCCTCGTAGTCAATCACCTCATTCAGCCCGGAATGGATAAACGGGATATGGAAACCCTCTAGGTAATTGTCTACATAGAGGGCCCAGTGGCACCTCACCATATAGTCGCGAGAATTGACAGGGTCCGCTATGAATTCGTCTAAGGGGAGCCAGCTAAGCCGTTCTTTGATCGGTGCAAAGACCTGTTCAAACGGAACCCTCGGCGCAGCGGCGGCAAAGAGGAAAGGGCCCCATTGGGCGAAAGGCACTCTTGAAAGACTATCGGCTTCACTCGGGAAGCCCTCAACCCCATCAAACTCAGGCATGTGCTGAAAGGCGCCGTCCAGCCCAAACCTCCGACCGTGGTATCTGCACCGAAGGAACCTCTCATTGGACGCACCCTCGCAAAGCTTCATGCCCCGATGGGTGCAGACATTGCTGAGACAGTGAACTTGATCCTGAGTATCTCGTGTCAGCAAAATGGGTTCATCAAGGAGGCCAGGCAGGAGATCTATAGGGGCAACCTGCCCGGCAACCTTCACCAAATCTTCGTGGCCAATGAACTGCCAGCTTGCCGCAAAATAGGCCTCTTTGCCCTTGTGGTAGGCATCTTGGTCAGAGTAGTAGGTGCCGGGCAACGTGCTTGCCTTCGCAATGTCGGGGTCCACAAAGTAGCCCATGGCCTAGGTTACTCACAAAAATGGCCCCGAAGTCGGGGCCGAATTGATTGCAATATCCAGCTAAAAACCTGGTAGTTCAACTCCTCACAAAAAAATCACCTCGGCGAAATGTTGCCCAAGCTACATCATTATACAATACTTTGGCGTTTTAGCACAGTCGTCCTGCCGCCAGTGCGTGAGGATAGTACTCAAGGTGCCATAATCGTCCCCCGGAGTAACCATGTCAAGCGACGCAACCGGGATGTTCATAACTGAGACGCACACAGATGCTGCCCTTTGGCAGTTTCGCGTCAGTAAGATGCTACTGGAGGGCAAAACCAAGTACCAGACCTATCAAATCTGCGAAGTGCCCCGGTTTGGGAAGAGCCTATTCTTGGATTACAACATCCAGACGAGCCTGCTTGACGAGTACATCTTTCACGAGTGCATGAGCCAGCCCGCGATGACCCTGCACCCACACCCTAAGCGTGTGGTTGTTTGCGGAGGCGGCGAGGGGGCAACGCTACGGGAGGCGCTAAAACACAATACTGTGACCCAGGCCACTATGGTGGACATTGACCAAGAACTCGTTGACATGGTGAAAGTCCACATGAAGGAATGGCATCAAGGCGCCTTTGAGGATCCTCGAACCACTCTTCTCCACACCGACGCGCGCGCATGGCTACAAGCGGAGAAGGGCCAAGCTTGGGACGTGATTCTCAGCGATCTGCCCAATCCGCACGAAGAGGGGCCCGGCCAAATGCTGTTCACTAAAGAGTATTTCCAAATCTGCGCTGATGCTTTAAGCGAAGATGGAATTCTTGCCTTGCAGGCAGGTTCTGCCAGCGAGAACTACCCAGAGTGCTTTGCTTGCTGTGTGAAAACTCTACGAGAGGTGTTTCCTCATGTGGCCGGCTATTACGGCATGGTGAACACGTTCTTCCAACCCTGGGCCTTCGTGCTAGCCAGCAAGTCGCTTGATCCGATGGACCTGACCGAGGCCGAGATCGCGTCTCGCTTCGACGCTCGCGGCGTGAAGAACCGTTACTACACGCCACGATTTCATCACGCCTGCTTCACGCTGCCGGAGTACCTGCTGGAAGCGATCGCTAACGCACGCATCTTGACGGACGCCGAGCCCTTTGTTTGGACCGCATAAGCGCTTCCTAAAACGGGCTACAATACCGCCGGAACAATGCAGTTTCGAAGAATCTACTGGGTCGTTGAAGAGACACGCAACAGCGACCGTAATCTCGTTGGTGTTTTCACCTCAAATAGCGATCTCCTAGAGCGTTACTTAGCCCTTTTTGAGACCAATGAACCCGACTCCGTCCGCATCTCGCTGATCAAGCTTGATCAGCTTGGCGGCATTTTGGGGACGTGGGAGTCGGGTAAGTTCGGCAACCTGCGTCAAGACCTACAGAAGTTCATTGACACGGGCGAGTTCTCAATTGATGAGTGCGACCGGGTTAGCGATTTCCTGTCGGGGCGGTAGTCCCTTGGTCGGGCGACGAAGACTCATCAGTCGGTGATTTCACACGGCTCTGCTCTTCAGTCTGCGCCTTGAGGGCTTCCACAGCTGCTTCCCAGGGCTTCTTCAGCTCGCGCATCGAAACCGTGATCTTGGCATTTTGCAATTTGTCTCGCAAGCGCTTCTCAAGGTCGCTGGCAACTGCACCCTTTTCTGCCCGCATTCGGCGCTTGATGAAGATGCGATCCGTGTCCTTGATTTCCATCTTCTTGGCGGGAGTGCGGGTTTGAATGAAGAATTTTGCCCACCCATCAGATAGCTGAACCCAGCCGCTTTCCTTGCCCGCGGGGACCGTCTTCAAAATGTCCTGGATCTCCTTGGCGGGCACCATTGCTGGGTTGTTCTGCGGGAACTTACCTCCCATTTCTTTGGCCCGAGGGGCTTCACTGTATCGCGAGGCGATGGTTTCAAAACTACCGCCAGCCTGAAGGGCTCGTTCAACGTCTCGCTTGCCGCGCTCGTCCTTGACGAAAATCCAGAGGGAGTCTACGAGAGCGGGCTGAATGAACGCCTCAGGATGCTCCTTGATCCACTTGTCAACTTCCTGGTCCGTGACCGTTATCGAGTGGGTCAGCAAGTTCTCGCGGGAAAGATCAACCTTGAGGCTATCCTTAATCGCAGCGAGGGTCAATCCCTTTTCAAGAAGACTAGTGATGTAGTCTGGATTCCGCTTCTTTCGATACGTAACTTCATCCTCAATTTCTTTTGGCGTGGGCTCAACCTTCATGTCTTTCGCAAGCTGAAGAATAATCCGCTGGTTGATCAAATCCTGCATCGCTTGGAAGGATAAGGTCTCAGCAACGTTGGCTGGTCCTACATTGCCATTGTTGTCCACCACAAGTACGGTTGGCTTGACCTTCAGATGTTGGATGAAGTCATCCATAGTGATGGCCTCCCCGTTCACGACGGCGACACTTTCGGCTGGCTTGTTGCAACCAGTAACGGCCAACGAAGTGACGATGGCCAAGCTAAAGAGGGCGAAATTTTTCATAGTCCTTGTTAATGCGACGGGCACGAATATGAACGCAACATTCATGCCGAAAGTGCCAGTACTCGTATTTGTACCCGCTCAGGCAACGTTGACGGAGGACTGATCCTGCATGAAGATTCGGAGTCTCCCCATCGCCTGCGTATGCAGTTGATAAACTCGAGACTCACTGACCGCAAGCAACTTTCCGATTTCTTTGAAAGTCAGTCCCTCAAAGTAGTATAAAGCCACGACCATGCGCTCTCGTTCCGGTAGTCGGTCGATCCCAAGCGCAAGGATTCTGCGGATCTCCCGTCCTTCCACTTCTCCACTCGTGCTGGCGTTTTCGTCAACAATCATCTCGACGAAGTGAACACTGTCGTCTCCGTCGCCATTACCGGTGCCTAGAATATCGTCCAGCGAGTACACATTGGTTCGGCCCATTCGAACCATGAGTTCACTCACTTCCATGTCGCTAATGCTGAGATCTTCGGCAAGTTCACGCTCCGTTGGCGGGCGCCCGAGCTGGCCCTCGAGCTTCAAATGAGCCCGATCTAGTGCCTTGAGCTTTTCTCGGATTGATCGAGGAACCCAGTCCTCGTCGCGCAACATCTCGAGAATTGCGCCTCGGATGAGGGCAATCGCGTAAGTCTCAAACTTGACATCTCGCGTGGGGTCAAACTGATCCACACTCTTTACGAGCCCGATAACGCCGGCCCCGATCAGGTCCTCTTTGTCCATCCCTCCCGGAATACTTGTCACGAGGCGACCGCTCGTGATCTTAACCAAGTAGCTGTAGTGATTGATGAGCTCAACTCGAGCTTGCGAGTCTTTATAGACCTTGAAGTCAACCCAAGCGGTTTTCAGTTGTTCGGCGGATAGTGGCATTGGTCCCCTCAACCTCATTCTGGACGATCACGCAGCGAGCTTGGATTCTGGTTCTTCATTGGTCCCTGACTCCGGTTCAGCACTTGGTTCAGTAAGGACTCTTAGGCGTACCGGATTGGGTCTACTGAAGAAGAGGTTCCACATGGAACCCGCGGTTACGCCTACGAACCATGCGATAACACCGCGAATCAGGCATTGAACCGGATCCACGCCATTGAATAGGCTTGCCGACAGGGCGGCAATTGCCATTAGGCCTCCGATGATTTTCGGTAGCTCCGTCATCTCCTCTTTGGCTTATTGGTAGTTCTGCCAGCATCTTTAGGGCAATGGTTGAAGTTTCTGAGCTTGAGGGTTGACAAAGCCCTCTAGGTGGCGCCGATTCCGGGCTCAATCCAGTTGACGGTTGATCCTTGATATACTGTTCATCATCCCTATGCCTGAGATTTCAAGTCGCGCCGTGGCTACTCCAGAGTCCCCGATTCGCAAGCTTGCGCCGTTTGCCGATGCCGCCAAAGCAAGGGGGCTTACCGTCTACCACCTCAACATCGGACAGCCCGATGTCGAGGCACCGGTTGAGTTCTGGCAAGCGATCAAGGACATCAATGACCCGATCGTTGCCTATACGAATTCTGCTGGCAATCAAAGCTTGAGAGAAGCTGCAGTCCAGCATTATCGCGCTAAGGGCATCAACATTGAGCTGAATCAGCTGTTCATCACTACGGCAGGAAGTGAGGCAATCATCTTTGCCATGTTGGCTTGTTTGAATGAAGGCGATGAGGTCATTATTCCTGAGCCGATGTATGCTAACTACATTGGATTTGCCGCCATTGCGGGGGTTAAAGTCGTTCCGATCACGACGAGAATTGAAGATAATTACGCTCTGCCGTCAGCCGATGAGTTTGCCCGCCAGATTACATCCAGGACGAAAGCAATCCTCATTTGCAACCCTAACAATCCCACCGGTACTGTTTATGGGCAAGCTCAACTGGATGGGCTACAAGACCTTGCCATCAAGCACGATCTCTTTATCTTCGCCGACGAGGTTTATCACGAGTTCAACTACACCGGGCAGCCTGTCCCGTCAGTCTTGAACCTGCCCGGATTGGATCGCCACGTGGTGGCGATAGATTCCGTAAGCAAGAAGTTTAGTTTGTGCGGAGCCCGTGTCGGCTTCTTCATTTGCCGCAATCCAGAAGTTTATGGGTCGGCGATCAAGTTTGCCCAAGCGCGACTTTCGCCACCCGCAATTGAGCAGGTTGGCGTTGAGGCTGCCCTGCGTTCAACACCTCGCTCTTACTTTGAAGGAATGAAGGACGAGTACATGAAGCGGCGCGACCTGCTTGTCTCAACCCTTAGAGGTCTGAATGGCGTTGTTGTGCCGGAGGTAGACGGAGCCTTTTATGCGATGGTCAGGTTGCCCATTGATGATTGCGACAGGTTCTGCAAGTGGCTACTTGAGGAGTTTAGCCACGACGGGAAGACATTGATGCTGGCCCCGGGCACTGGCTTTTATGAAACAGATGGTCTCGGTAAGGATGAGGTGAGGATCGCCTATGTTTACCGATGCGAAGAGCTGGCAACTGCCCTAGAACTCTTGGTTCGCGCCCTAGCTGTCTATCCTGGGCGGACCTGCGAGCAAGCATTGGCTGCAAGATAGATCATGGGTTCCGAAAAGGTATCCTCCTCGTTCGTGAATGAAACTACTTTGGTCCTTATTAAGCCCGGCGGAGTGAGCCGTGGCCTCATCGGAGAAGTGACTCGACGCGTGGAGGCTCGGGGTCTCACCATCAGTGGGATGAAGCTGATCAATGCCCCTCGGGAAACTGTTGAGACCCACTACGCCGAGCACCGAGAGCGCCCATTCTTCAAGGATGTGTGCGACTATCTGACCAGTGGCCCTATTGTGGCGATGGCCGTCAGCGGCCCCAATGCAATCAAAGCCATTCGCACAATGATGGGTGCGACCAATCCAATCGAAGCGACCCCAGGGACGGTTCGCGGTGACTTGGCCCTAACCATTGATGATAACCTGACCCACAGCTCGGACGGTGAAGAATCGGCGGCCCGTGAATTGGGGCTTTGGTTCAGCGAAGGCATGGTCAAGTAGAACCAACGGCGCTTGCAAAGCGTTCAATTCTTAGATAATGGTTCCTTCTCTCCTTGTGGCGACCTTGGTTACAGCACCACCGGGACCCGCGATTAGTCCCGGTACTAACGAGTGGTTTCAGCGCGGCATGGTTTCGGTCATGCGCGACCTTGAGGCGGGGAAGTTTACAGAGGCAGCCGCTAAAGCGGCACGCCTGCCCGACTCAACGATCACCTTGGGTTGGGATGAGCACGGCCTGAGCGCCCTGCAAAAGTCCGAGTTTCGAGCGGAGCGCGACAGAGCGATCAGCGCATGGAAGGAGGTCATTCCGGGGCTCAAGGTGGTCTTCACTGCGGGTAATTCGCCCGAAGTGAAGGTCAGCTTTGCTCCGTCTCTTCCCCCCAACTCGGATTCCATAAGCCCCGCAGGAGCCGTCTTCCTTACCTCCATTGCGCCGACCGACCCAGCCATTGATGCGGTAATCGCGCTTGAGCGAGGCGCCACAAAGGCGAAAACGGTGGGCATGGATGTTTACAATGAAGTTGCCTTCGCTCTGGGTTCCGCGCTAGGATTGGCAAGGTTTCCTCAAACGGGAGCAGCCATGTACCGTACGGAAGGTTCGTACAACGACCATTACGCACCTCTGCGAGGGTATCTACTGCTCGTAAATGAGAACTTTCAGGGCGTCAAGACCCTTCGAGAGGCAGCCGTCAAGAAACTGCGGCTGAGCCCGGCAATTCCCCAGCTCGCCCTTCAGCCAACCCGGTATGACGCCAAGCCGACTGTGCAAGGTGCACCGCTAAGTTTCAGCATTACAATCACGAATCAAGGGAAGGCGACCTTGCAGTATCGAATCGTCCCCGATTGTGGATGTTTCACCGTACGACAGGGCACTGAAGTTGCTCCCGGAGAAACGCAAGGCATTGGTGTTGCCATCAATACGATGGATTTCCCCGGCACCCACGATAAGGTGCTGTATATCTATAGTAACGATCCCGAAAATCCAGTACGAATTTTTCCGGTCACCTTTCAGGCCAAACCTCGATATCGCTTTCTCTGGAACGAAGCCACAGATGTGCTTCAAGTAGGGGACAATGGCCGAACTGCCTCGGTCTATCTTGCCGTTGAAGGCGACATGAAAGTCACCGGTGCCTCTATTCAAGGTGGTGCCGCGGGGATGGTGGACTTTGAGCCTTGGGAAGGGACCCTCCCTGATCCAAAGTACAACGAGGGCCCCCTGCCTAGAAAAGGCTACAAGTTTGAACTCTTGTTTGGCCCGAGTATTGGCGTGGGACGAAGGACGGTCGGGCTCTCAGTAGATACTGACGACCCAATCTTTAGCCGCCTCAATTTTCCTTTCTACTTGCAGAAGGGTATCGTTGCGCTTCCGCAACGGGTCTATTTGGGGTTACTCAAGCCTAGACAAGCTGCTCAGGGGACGGCTCGCATTAGCCGTCCCGGTAAGCCATTCAAGGTGACGCGCGTCGAATCGCTGTCCTCGGCCCTGATTGTTTCAACCGAACCGTTTGGGTCCAAGGGTGACTATCGAATCAACATCACCTTCAAAGGGGTGCCGGATTCAGGGAATTGGACGGGCAAGATTCGGGTCCATACCGACGATCCCAGCCAGCCCACGATTGATGTAGATGTCGCCGCAGCCGTCCAATGAAACCTTGGCTCGTCGCCCTTGTCGCTACTCCGTGGGTCGCCACGGTCTTTACCCCTTCATCAACCCCAACCACAATTGTCATTGGCGGTGAGTTCAATGGTTACCTGAGCCCGTGCGGGTGCTCTGAGCCTATGCTCGGCGGCTTGGAACGCCTCGGCGGCTTGGTCGCCTCAACGAGACAAGCCGGCAAAACCCTAGTCTTCCTGAGTGGCCCAATAACCAGTTCCCTGGGTCGACAAAGCGAATTGAAAGCGGAGACAGTGGCCGAGGCAGTCCGCGTGGTCGGTGCGTCCGGTTTCAATCTTACAAGCCAAGACTCAAGGCTCGGGCTGGGGACAGTTTCCTCAATGCAGAATTTAAGCAGGGACAAGCTCTTGTGGGGAAGGAAAGGGCGGGTGGCGGGGGCCTTCTGGGTAGCGGGAGCCTCTCAAAAGCAGGGCGAAATTGCCGCTAATCTTGACGAGGAGACCGGTAATTTAGGCGATTCCCTAGCTCAATCGGGTGGGCGTCCCGTTATTGTCCTACTGGACGGGGATCTAGCCTATGCCCGCCAGATAGCCACCCAATACAAACAGGTTCGCCTGATCGTCTTCACGGCCCCCGGCAAAGCCCCCGCCGCCCCAGTCAAGGAAGGGGCCGCCTGGCTTGTCCACCCTGGGGAGCGAGGTACTGCCGCCATCCGGCTCACCTGGCAAGGTGGCAGGTGGATTTCATACCAAGCAGTGCCATTGGGTCCGGATACGACTACTGATCAAGGCGTGCGGAAAGTTTTCCACGAATACCTAAATCGCGTGGACGAAGAGGATTTGATGGAGCAAATGCCTCGATCAAGCGGGCCAGAGTATGCGGGGAGCCAGATATGTATGAGTTGTCATACTGAAGCTGCTAAAAAGTGGCAGGAATCAAAGCATGCCGTTGCCCTCGCCACCCTTGAGGGCGAACATCACGACCGTGATCCAGATTGTATAAGTTGCCACGTAGTCGATATACAGACACAGAATGGTTTTCGAACTCGCACTGAAACTCCGGATCTGGCAGATGTAGGTTGTGAGAGTTGCCATGGGCCCGGGTTGGCTCACACCAATCTTCCTAAGGTAAATAAAATGCCTAAGTTTGCCAGTGATTCATGCACAAAATGTCACACGGTAAACAACAGCCCTCGGTTTGATTTCGATAGTTATTGGAAGAAGATTGCCCATTGAGGTCCATCCGGAAAAGGTGTGGAGAAGATTGATAAAAACTTGATTTGCAGGTGATTGAGGGCGATTTCTCTAGCTCCTGTGCCGCGGCGGTGCTTTTCTTAGATCGCGTCTCCCGTTGACGTCATTTCTGTCTATTGGCCACTCTATTGGAATGCGGATGAGGAGGGCTTTCGGAGAACCGGCAACGGCAACCCGTGCCTTGCAGCGCCTGCAATCCACCCCGCTTACACTGCGCCCCGAGTACGAAGGTTTTGTCGTCGTGCCCTCGAACATTGAGGGGGTGGAGGCGGCCATGATGCTCGGTGCTGGGGTTAGTCCGTTTGTGGCAATCGTCGGTCCAACAGGTTGGGGGAAATCGCATCTATTGCGAGTTGCCGCGGAACAGGCGCATATTGCCTGTGGTGTGAGGCCCAAAGTTCGCCAAGGAGGGAATCTAATCGGGAAGGGCCGATGGGACCACCCGGATCCGCTACTCATTGATGATGCGCAGCAGTGCCTGCAGAGACCCCGTCAGTACCAAGCCTTACGGAAGGCCCTTGACCTACGGGTTCGCCTTGGTCGTGCGACGATGGTCGGCTTTACCGGAGGTAAGCGTTCGCAGGTCGAGGCCCTATTGCCGCAGTTGGAGAGGTGGTCGGTGGCGGAAATACCGGTTCCGCACCAACACGAGCGGCAGGCTATCCTGCGCCATATTGCCGAAAAGGAGGGCTTAGTGTTATCCAATCGGCTCATCATGATTCTTTCTCGCCATGTTGACGGGAGCGGCGACGCGCTCGTGGGCCTCATCCAGCGCTTAGGCTTGGTTCAGGCCGGGTGGATTCGATTTGAAGATGAAATGTTGGCCCTCGGCATAGCCCGCCCCTACATGGCTGATCCGACCCATATGATTCGCTGGTGCGACCAAGTTTTGGACCACATCATTGAGCCGTTAGGCCTAGAGGGTAACAGCCATTTAACTCGTAGCCTTACGATCTTTTCCCTGCGAAAATTGATGGGAATTGGGGAGTCTGACGTTTCCCAGTATTACAAGGTCGAGCCCGGAGACGTCTTCTCATACGAACATGCGTTTGAGTTGGCTTTACAAGACCCCAAGATCCAGCGCTTGGCCCAAGTCTGCCGAGCGGGACTGGATCAGGCCCTCAATTCTTTTTGAGTCCAGCATGTTTGCCGTAGCAAGATTAACCGCTATGGCCTTACAGTAATTACGAATACCTAGCTTGAAGACCTTAGAAGAATTGCGCCTGGTGCCCGTATGGGTGAACCCGAGCCACACGGTGGAGTCGGCCCTCATACTAATGAAGGGCCACAGCCTTCGAGCCATCGCAGTGATGGAGAAGGGGGCATTGCTGGGCGTCCTGACCTTTGACGTCGCTTCTAGCTGCCCCATCGAGACCCTCGCCCAAGATGTTATGCGCAAGAAGCCCGCTGTTTTCGAACCTGATGAGCAGGTGGTTAAGGCGGCTCAGCAATTTGTGGACGAAGACATAGATCTAGGGGTCGTTATGGATGACACAAGGTTCTATGGCGTGGTGACTTCAAACACTCTCCTGCGTGAACTCCGGAGGTCGTGGGATACCCTCACTGGCCTCGGTTTCAGTGACCGCCTCCGGGAGTGGGGAATCGAACAACTTTCGTCGGGTAGGGAAATAACAATATTGTTCATTGACCTCGACTCGTTTGGAGAATACAACAAGAAGTACGGACACCCCGTCGGCGATCGAGTGCTCAAGCGAGTAGCCAAGCTTCTAAAAGGTTCAGTTGCCGAAACCGATATCTTGGTCCGATACGGTGGTGACGAGTTTGCCATCGGTACCTTGCGTGCGAGGGCTGAAGCCGAGGATCTTGCCGCCGCGATCAAGGAAGGAAGCGCTTCCCTGTTCCTTGAAGGGGACTATCATCCGGTGACCTTTACCGTTGGCATCGCGGGAGGGAGGCGGTCGGTGACCCGGCCTGATATCCATGTGGCCGCAACACTGGACTGGCTGATAACGGCCGCCAGTAGAGATGCTATGGCAAAGAAACCTCGAAAGGACAAGCCCTCACCTGCGTAGTATTCATTTATGAACCCCGGTCCGGAGAGTCGAGCTCGCAAAATCCTTTCGAAGCTGGCGGACTCCCCTCCCGCAGATGCCACGACCAGCAACTTGCTGAGCGAACTTGATGCTGAACTAGAGCGCCTCGAACGTGATCAAGCAACACAGGCGGAACAGCTCGAACAGCTTGACCAAGCCTACCAAAAACTGACTGCGCCCGCCAATCGGATTGGGGTCTGTCTGGGGGCTAAAGATGAAGACAAAGCCCTGATCGCGCTCGCTGAAGCCGAGTTCTTGGCCCTGATCGATCCAAAACTGGAAGACCGCAACGACCTACAACTAGGATCAAGGGTGATGCTGAATGACGCCTATGCCATTGTCGGAGTCTTGCCGCCGCACGAGGGTGGTCAGGTGGTGAAGGTGGTGGAAGTCCTGGGGAGCGGGCATCTGCGTGTGAGCCTCGACGCCCAAGGCACCACAAGTCGGTTTGTTTGGCGTGCAGTCGGGTTAGCGAACGCTCTGATCAAGAAGGGCGATGAGGTCCGGGTAGAGCCGCTTGGCCATGTTGCCGTTGAGCACTTACCGCATCAAGATACGCGGGACTACTTCATGGAAGAAGTGCCACCGATTGAGTGGGCGCAAGTGGGCGGGCAGGAACAGGCAATCAAGCTCATCCGAGACTCGATTGAGCAACCGCTACTCTATCCTGAGCTCTTTAAGAAGTTTGACAAAAGGCCAATCAAGGGCATCCTTCTCTATGGTCCTCCAGGATGTGGCAAGACTCTGCTTGGCAAGGCGATCGCGTTTAACATGGCTCGCGAATATAGCAAGAAGCAGGGCCACGAGGTAAAGGAGTGTTTTCTGACGATCAACGGGCCCAAGATTTTGAATATGTGGCTCGGGGAGTCTGAGCGGATGGTCCGGGAAGTCTTTGACGTCGCTCGATCGAGGGCCAGTGAAGGGCAATTGGTGGTCATCTTCATTGATGAGGCCGAGTCCATCTTGAGGACGCGCAGCAGTGGGCGATGGATGAATATCAGCAATACGGTCGTGCCGCAATTCTGCGCCGAAATGGATGGAGTCATGGGCCTCGACAATGTTATTGTAATTTTGACCAGCAATCGGCCTGACTACATTGATCCAGCCATCCTTCGACCCGAGCGCATTGACCGCAAAGTAAAGGTGAGCCGCCCCGATCTCCCGGCGGTAAAGCAGATTTTGGGCATCTACCTCCATGAGGGTGTACCCGCCGACCCTGAGCTGTTGGCGGAGTTTGATGGCGAGCCGCTTTGTGCACGCAAGGAATTGATCGAGACCGCCGCCGCGCACCTTTGGCGGCAGGAAGAAGCCACAGAGTTTCTGAAGATTGCGAAACGAAACGGATCCACCGAGACCCTGTACTTCAAAGACCTCGTGAGTGGAGCCCTCTTAAAATCAGTCGTGGATCGAGCCAAAGACCTCGCGATCCAAAGAGCAATCAGCGAGAAGGCAGATAACGCCGGCCTTCGGCGGGAAGATTTGCGCCAAG
>JADLGZ010000081.1 GCA_020849075.1 Fimbriimonadaceae bacterium
AAGAGCCAGTCAGATTGGGACAATGCTTGGCGTCGCAACAAGGGCTGGACCGACACGACAAAGAAGGCGCCGACGCTTGATTTCAAACGATGGTGGGTAGTTGGCGTCATGCGTGGCGATGAGCACCTTTGCCGTGGCTACGTAACCTCACCCGCCCCCTATGGCATCTTCGATAGTGCCGATCACATGACTCTCAAGATAAAGCCAAATTGGCGATACACGACCGAGCGCGAGGAGGAAACGAATCCCTACCTATTTATCGCGATCAAGCGAAACCCCGGCAAGCCAATCGTCATCATGCACGACGATGCGCGCAATAACGGTGAAGCTCCCATCTGGCGGAAGCTGACCACCCTAAACCAGAAAACCCCGGCTATTCCATCTCGATAGTCGCTGGCGGCTTGCTCGTATAGTCGTAAAAAACCCGGTTCACCCCTTTCACTTCGTTAACAATTCGATTGGCTACGGCTTCAAGGAACTCGAAGGGGAAGGGGACCGCCGTGGCCGTCATCGCATCTTCGCTCGCTACCGCCCGCAGAACAATCGGCGCTTGATGGGTGCGTTCGTCCCCCATCACGCCAACGGTCTTCACATCAAGCAACGCCGCATAACTCTGCCAGATCCCGTTCCGCAAACCATGCGAGGCGATCATCTCCCGGAAGATTGCGTCGGCATCCTGCACCATATGTACGCGTTCGGGCGTGACTTCACCCAGTACGCGGACCCCCAAACCAGGACCTGGGAAGGGCTCCCGATCCACCATCTCATCGGGCAAACCCAAGGCCCGTCCCACTTCACGGACCTCATCTTTGAACAACCACCGCAAAGGCTCAATGACCTTCATCCGCATCCAATCCGGCAGGCCGCCGACATTGTGATGACTCTTGATCTTCGCGCTCGTGGGTGACCCGCTCTCAATAACATCAGGATAGAGGGTGCCCTGAGCGAGGAAGTCGCAATCGCTTAGCTGATCAGCATGCGCCTCAAAGCACCGTACGAATTCAGCGCCAATAATCTTTCGTTTGTCTTCGGGGTCGGTCACGCCCTTCAGGGCCCCAAAGAACTGCTCCTGGGCATCAATCGCGACTAAGTTTGGGTGGAAGTGATTAGTAAACTGCTCAATCACCTGAGTCGCCTCGCCTTTCCGTAACAAGCCGTGATCAATAAAGACGCAGGTCACTTGGTCGCCGATCGCCTTCGTGAGTAGCGCCGCCACGACCGAACTGTCCACGCCACCGCTGACCGCGCAAAGCACCCGCCCGGAGCCGACCTCGTTTCGAATCCGCTCCAGAGACTCTTCAATAAAACTCGCGCTTGTCCAGTCGCCAACAAACCCTGCATGGTCAAACAGAAACCGCTTGAGAAGCTCACGACCCCTTGGCGTGTGGGTCACTTCGGGATGAAACTGAACGCCAAATTGATTCCCTTGCTGAATCCCCGCGATTGGGCAACTCTCGGTTTCCGCAATGACCTCAAAGCCGGGCGGCGTCTCCAATACCTGATCGCCGTGGCTCATCCAGACCTGTTCTCCTGCGAATCCGTCCAGCAAACTCCCTTTCGCGACCTCGCCCAGTTGCCGCCGCCCATATTCGCGGTCATGGGCCTTCTCAATTCGCCCGCCCAAGCGCAAGGACATCAGTTGCAACCCATAGCAAATGCCCAATACCGGCTTGCCTTCAAGAACCTCGAAGTCGAGGGTCGGCGCCCCTTCATCCAGTACAGAAGACGGCCCGCCCGATAGGATGACAGCTTGGGGATCCAATTCCTGGATCCGCGCCGCCGCCGTCATCCAAGGGACCATCTCGCTATAAACACCAAGCTCGCGAACGCGGCGAACAATAAGCTGAGTGTATTGTCCGCCAAAGTCAACGACAAGGCAAGTTTGGTGTTTCAAGACGACATTGTACTTGGGGCCGATGCCACTAGGTCCCCGCAGATCGCACTGGCGGTCGCTCGCCCCCCAGCTCCCGTGCCCATCAGAGTTAGGGAGGGCATGAAGTCGCCTTCTATCTTGACAGCATTTAGAACTCCGTCCACCCTCGCGAGAGGATGATCCATGGGAAGGGCTTGTGGCACAACTCTCGCTCCCGACTCCCGCGACCACGTCGCTACCAATTTGAGTCGCTTCCCATGCTCGGCCGCCTCTTGAACCCGTTGCAAACTCATCTCCTGAATGCCTTCACGATGAATTTGCGTCAAATCCAATTGCTCACCCGACGCAATCGCCCCCAAAATCGCGATCTTGTACATCGAGTCAAAGCCCTCAATGTCGCTTGTTGGGTCGGCTTCCGCGTAACCCAGTTCTTGAGACTCACGCAAGATCGGCGCCAACTCTGCCTGCCGGGCTTCCATCTCAGAGAGAATATAGTTGGTGGTGCCATTCAAAATGCCCTGAATAGACTGAATTCGGTTCGTCCGCGCCAGAGTCTTGAGCACCTGAATGACCGGAATCCCTGCCCCCACCGCCGCCTCATACCGCAAGTCCCCGCCAAACTCCATCAAAGCATCGTAATGCTTGGCAATCAATTCCTTGTTCGCGGTAACGACCCGCTTACCCGCGGTGAGCGCCGTCTTGATGAGCTCCAATGCCGGGCTCTCACCCCCCATGACCTCTACCACCACGTCCACCTCTGAGGATCTCACCAGTTCATTGGCGTCGCAAAGCAGATCCCCGATCGCCGCTGAACGTGCTTTGTTTGGGTTGCCAACCGCAACCTTCGTTACCTCAAAGGCCTCCCAAAGATTGGTTTCGATGAGCTCATAAACGGCCGCGCCGACGGTCCCAAAACCGATCAGCCCGACCCGGCTAAGCGACATAGATCAATACGTCGCCGGCCTGAACGAGGGCACCGCTCTCGGCCACCACCTCGCTCACCGTACCGCTAATGGTCGCGGTGATTTCGTTGAATACCTTCATCGCCTCAATCAGCCCCACGACTTGCCCAGTGGTGATCGTGTCGCCTTCCTTGACAAACGGTGGCGATCCAGGGCTAGGCGAACTATAGTAAATGCCCATCATCGGGGATGAAATCGGTGTCCCAACTGCACCCTTTGCCGGCGGCGGAGCCGGGGCCGTTGCCGGTGCCGATGGCGCGGAACCGCTGGCGACCGTAACCCCGCGAGTGGGTGGCTCCTTGGCAAAGGCAATTTCCCAATCTTCGCCTTTCAAACGAGCATTGGCGAGCCCATACTCTTGCATGAGGCTCGCCAATTCATCAATCCGCGCTTTCATCTAAATGAATAATACACGGAATCGGATTTACGGAGTCGTTAACTAGTTCGCGTTGATCTTGGCAACTTCCTTGTCCAAGGTGGCCAAGCCAGCCTTATCGCCCTTCAAGTTGACGATATTCGTAACGACTTCCCAGTTCTTGTACAAAACAACCGTGTTCTTCACGTCGCCCGCCATATTGATCTTGTAACTCTCAATAGCCTTATGATCTGGAGCTACCATCGCCATGCTAACGTGCTTGAGGCTGTCCGCCTTGGCCGTTTCCTTGAGCTTGGCGCCAAATTCGGCTTGCTTGTCGGTGGGCACGATGAAGACGATGAGGGACTTGAACTCGCTATCCTTGTACGTGATCTGTGCCTTGTCAAGCGACTTGGCCAGCGCGAGAACATTCTCAAACTTATCGCCATTGACCCAAACTTGAGCCTGCGGGCGATTCTGGAAAGTGCAAGGGAAGCAGTTGGTCGTATCAGCCAGTGCGCCAACAACGTGCTTGGGGTGGAAAGGAACGACGCGCTCCCCCGATTTCAGACCGGAGTTGGGCGCGACAGCGAAAGCGGCGGCGGCAAGAGCGAGGACAGCAATGGAGATGGTTTTCATGGTTGTAGTTTCTTGGTCGGCGAGGCCGATTATTACCAAAAGGCAGGTGACGACCTGCCTTTTCATAATCTACTAGGTCAGTTCTTCGCCTAAAGTTCCCGCTCAGCGACAAAATTGTAAACTATCGTCGTGCTTGCCGCCCACAACCTAGGAAAGCGATTTGGCCCACGATGGATTTTTCGTGACCTCGCATTCGAGGCTTCAATGGGCCAAGTCATTGGAGTGTTTGGCCCCAATGGCTGCGGTAAAAGCACCCTACTTCGGCTTCTCGCCGGACTCGCCCCGGCGAGCGAAGGGAAGATCACCAGGGACTCATCCGGTGATCTCCGGCAGTCGGTCGGCTTCGCCGCCCTCGATCTCGCCCTTTATCCCGATCTCACCGCGGACGAGCACCTCGTACTTGCCGCCAAATTGCGTGGTCACCCCAGTAAGGCGGAAATTTGGCTCAATCGGATCGCCCTGCCTCCCGACCAGCCCACCCGGGAGTTCTCCAGCGGAATGCGCGCCCGGCTTCGCCTTGCCCTCGCCGTCCAGCATTCGCCCACATTACTGTTGCTTGATGAGCCCAGCGCAAGCCTTGACGAGGCGGGCCGAAATCTTGTGCGGGAACTGATTGCCGAACAGTGCGGTCGCGGAATCGTCGTCCTCGCCACCAACGATCCCATAGAAAAGGAGTGGGCCCACCATGCCATCAATTTGGGCTGAAACCCTCGCCATTTTCATCAAGGAACTGAGCACGGAATGGCGCTCCCGACAAGGTCTCCTTGCCGGAGGGCTTTTCAGCGTTGTTGCCGTTGTGGCGATGGCCTTCGCCGGCGTCAACGCCCGCCCCACCCCGACCTTGCAGGCGGGCATGTTCACCATCGTCCTCCTCTTCGCGGCCTGCATCACCCTACCGCGTGTTTTCCTCATCGAGGACGAGCAGCGAACCCTTGACCTCCTCCGCCTATTGGCCCGGCCCGAGGCCGCATTCCTCGGCAAATACGGCGCGTGCAAGCTCCAGATCATCGTGACCGCCACGATACTCTCCTGCCTCTATGTCTTCCTTAGCGGAGTCTCCATCACCATCCCCTGGATGCTCGTCGCCGCCTTGGCGGTGGAATCTGTGACCCTCGCGGCAACCCTTTCCATCGTGGGAGTCCTGGTATCGGGTGCCCGAAATCGGTGGGTCTTGGCTGCTGCTGTTGGCCTACCTCTCCTTCTCCCCCAAACCACGCTCAGCATCGGCGCTCTTCGCTTCGCCTTTGGGGAAGGAACCCAAACCGCGGCGCTCCAGAACCTAAGTGGTCTCGGCCTGTTCGCTATCGCCATGACCAGCTTCGGCCCCGCCCTCGCAAACGCGATGTGGAAGCTCGAACGGTAACCGCCAACGGAGCGCGGACTTCAGTCCGTATCTGTGCGCCCGACTCACCGACCCACCGACTCACCGACCCCACTGACCCCACTGACTCACTGACTCACCGACTCACTGACTCACTGACTCACCGACCTAACCGACCCACCGACCTAACCGACTCACCGACTCCCCGACCTCCCCGACCCACCGACTCCCCGACCCACCGACCTAACCGACTCCCCGACTCACCGACCTCACTGACTAACCCACCGAGTACACTCACCAAGACGTGCAACCCCAACGCATTTGGCCCCAAGTCACCGCCCTAGTCGCCCTGATGGCCATCACCGTTGCCGCTCCTCCCGCCAAGGGATT